>JBBSJZ010000172.1:0-10665 GCA_038256795.1 Pirellulales bacterium
CTACCAGCACACTCACGATCCTCTTCATCTTCGACAACGCAGATTGGTGGATGGAGGCGACGAGTTTCGCGATCGCTATCGATGGCGAATTTGGGTTGCAGCAACAATGTCGGGGTGCAAGTACTAGATGGGGATGGCTCGACTACGAATTCGAGGGATGGCCAACATCAAGTAGGTGCCAATGCTCCACGTTCTCGGATGAATTGAGACATTTGCGTCGACGGGTGAGATTTACAGGGTCCAGAATTCCTGGGCAAATAGTTTTGTTGATTTCTGGTCTTATTCGCGAGAAATGGTGGCTGAGGTGTCGTCGCTCCTGCGTTTGAAGAACCATCCCGCAGACTCCTGAGTGAGACTCACCGGAAATTTGGACCGACGATGGATGAGTTTTTGAAACAATCCCACCAAGTCTGAAGCAGGCGATTGCCGCCCGCACACGTTTTGGATATCGCTGGGTGCGGAATTTGCGATCTGTTGGATCTGTTGGATCTGCTGGGACTTCGCTTTGCAGAGCTGAATCACACATCACCGAATCGGCGATTGGCAATTTTGAACGGAATCGCAACACGCTCCTCGACGTCGACTTATTTTGTCGGAGGAACGAGTTTTGTCACGGCGTCAACAATTGGCGCGAGTGCCGACATCCACGCCAACAAATGGTACGTTTGCTCTCTAACCGGATGAGCATCACTCACACGCGATTGATTTCGTAGCCTTGTCGCTGCGTTCGGGCAAAGAACTTGGCGGCTTCTTCATCATCGATGATCTTCTCGGTTTTCGGGTCCCATTTAATCACTCGATTCAATCTCGCCGCGATCGCTGAAAGGTGACAAGTGGACATGGCTTGAACATGCGTGTAGACGTCACTGACGGGAAGTCCACCTTCTCGTATGCAGCGGAAGAAATTGTCCTTGTGGCCCTCGTGTGGTTTGCCTTTGAACAGCTTCGTCACATCGTCTTCGGTGTAGTCATCCTTATCCCAATTCTCTTCAATGGGTTTTCCGGCGATTTTCCCGCGGCTGACAAATATGCGTCCCTTATCGCCTTCAAAGAGGATGCCGTTGGAGAGTGAGCGCGGTGTGTCGGCTTCGGCCTCCTTGTTTCCGCCGCTGGTCACATTCAGCGTTACACCATTGGCATACTTGCATTTGACCAAATAGTCTTGAGCCGTGTTGTAGCGAGTATCGATCGTCGGATGACCATTCTCGTAGGGCACCGGATGTTTCGCATCGGTGCCGTCAATTTCGATCGGACCATGTCCTGGCCGATCCTCGCCCAATGCCCAAGTCGCGATATCGATGTGATGAGCGCCCCAGTCGGTAAACTTGCCACCACTGTATTCGTACCACCAACGGAACTGATAGTGGCTGCGTTCTTTGATATAGTCGACCCGTGGGGCCTGCCCCAGCCACATGTCCCAATTCAGGTTGTCTGGGGCTTTCTCTTTGGTGAAGTCCTTGTTGGACACGTCCCCTCCGCCAATGCTGCAAGTGACCGTATGAATTTTGCCAAGCAAACCTTTTTGGACCATATTCACCGCTCGCAGGAACAGATTTTTTGCATCCCGCTGCTGCGTGCCGACGGTGAAAACCTGGTCGGGATACATCTCGCAAGCATTTCGAATCAACTGATTCTCTTCCAGTGTCAGCGTCAGTGGCTTTTGGCAAAACACATGCTTGCCAGCTTGCAGCGCTTCGACGGCGATCTTCACGTGCCAATGATCACAAGTCACGATGCTTACGACATCGATGTCCTTGCGATCAAGGATTTTGCGATAGTCTTCATAGGCATCGGCTGTGCCCTTGCCGATCTTGGGATCGTTCTTGGCACGGTCCAAATGGACTTTGTCTACGTCACAGACGGCGATGATGTCGCCGAAATTTGCGTGCCCGTGTGCGTCACCCGTTCCCATGCTGCCAACACCGATACAGCCAATCAGAGGACGATCATTTTTGGCTTCGTTTGCGAACGCGAGCTGGGACGAGCTGAAGTACGGTACCGATGCACCCAAAGCAGATGCAGCAGCGGAGGTTTTGAGAAAATCACGGCGGGATCGTTTACAAGGAGACATCATCGATTCTCGAGAGGTAGGAAGTCTTGGGCTGGGAATCCATTGCACTCAGCAATGTAGACTGTCCCAGAGTGTGATTCCACCCTCTCGCACCGGAATCTCAAGCGTCGCAACTCCTCCTGTGAGGGATGTCGCTGAGGGTCGGGACGACGCCGTGCGCAATTCGGGTCACGTACATCGCACGATGACGAGCCAACCGACAAGCGTAAGTCGACTGAAATCGACGTCGACTTCATCTATCGCGGTGCCGATTCTCTCCGCCATGTCTGGTTTGTCATTCATCTCTGGTATCGGGATTCACGGTTGTTGCCGAAGAAATCAAGAACGATTCCGAACGTACCCGTTGGAATTTCGACGCTCACCTGAAACGCTCGATCCGAACGATCATGAGGACTTCACCGGCTGCTCAGTCTACGCGGCCGAAGAGGGCGGATGCAACGATTATATGGCGACTGAGGAGTGGCGGTCATGGAATCCGTAGCATGGTCGATGCTGGTCAGCCCGTGGGTCACAACACGATTAAATCGTAAGAGCTTGCCTCCCCAGTCTTACTCTCCGTCGATGGGGCGCCTTCCTATCGTAGGGGCTGTGCGGATCGTCCGTTTGATGGTTGCCTCGTTGTTGATTTAGCGGCTGACGAAGATCTCGCTGACTCAACGGTACGGTTAGCGCAACCTAGCATGTTGTATGGCAACTAACACTGCACGACTGACTCGAAGATCGTTTTCGACGTGGCTGACCGCCAGCGGATTTGCTTTGGCGAGCTCTCGTCGTTTGCCTGCACAAGATTCAATGGAATCCGAGCGGTTACTTTCATTCGGTGAAACACTTCGTCCCGGTGATCGAGTCGCGGCTGACTCGAAATCGCAAGAACGTTGGACTGCCTTCGAGAACGATAGTTGGCAATGGTACGAGCGTGAGTCGTTACTCCACGGACAATGGGAACGAACCGGGATCACGAGACCGGTGCATCGCCTGACGGGCGATTGCCTCGAGGATGTGCCGGGATATCTTGATGAGACTCTGGTGCCCATCGAATGCAGACGCGTCGTTCCTGGAAGGCATGGAGGACATCCGGCTTTGATTCGAAGTGTGCCGCCGCCGGGAACTGAGTCTTACGGCCAGGTGTCACTGGAGCGCCGAGAGCAAGACGGACGCCCGCCCAGCAACTGGCTACGAAGCATGGACGCGGAGGAATTGCGAGAATGGTTAGCTAGGATTGAGGTGTCGGAGGCGGGTGTCCAAGGGATGACTTTCTGGACGCATTTGACGCGTGACCACTTGTTCCGACCGTTGCTGATTAAGAGATTGACCGAAGGGGAGCAGGCAAAACTACACGCGGCGGCTCATTTCGGGTATTGAACGAATCATTCTTGCCAGTCGAACCTTTCGGATTAGCTCTCTTGCTTTGCCCGACGCGGAGCGAACGGACGCAACTCAACCTCTGGGAATACCTTGTCGGAGAGCACTAAAGTTCCACGGCGTAATCTCGATCGAGTTCAATGGTAGGAGTCCAATCTTGTTGTAGGGAAACGGCTTGACTCCGTTGGAGCAGTGAGCCAAAAGATTAAAAACGCTATACCAATGGAGATCGACAGATGCGAATCTCGGCATGCCTCATTTTACTTGTTCTCTGTGTGACTCGAATCGGTGCACAGGAAGCATCTCCGTCAAAAGGTCACTCGTCAAAGCCGATGATCGAGATCGATTCGTATTTCACACCACCGGTCGCTTGGCAGGGTAAGTTTGGGGAGTATCGGTCACCACTTCTGTTTGCCGATGGACGCGAGGTGGAATCGATCCAGCAGTGGCAGCAGCGACGTGAGGAAATCGTCAGCCAGTGGGAACAATGGCTCGGCAAATGGCCGCCGTTAATAACCGAACCGCACGTTGAGACACTGACGACGTCGGTTCGCGAGAACTTCACTCAGCATCAAATTCGATTTCAATGGACGCCGTCGGAGTCGACGACCGGCTATTTACTGGTCCCGAGCGGTGATGGTCCTCATCCGGCGGTCGTCGTCGTGTTTTACGAACCTGAAACGGCGATCGGCTTGGGCAATTCAGATCGTGATTTCGCGTTGCAACTGACACGACGCGGTTTCGTCACTCTATCGATCGGTACTACCGAAGCCTCGCAAGCGAAAACGTACTCGCTATATCATCCGAGCATTGACGATGCCCAGGTCCAGCCACTTTCGATGCTTGCCTATGCCGCCGCCAATGCGTGGTACGTACTGGCGAGTCGGCCTGGAGTTGACCCCAATCGCATTGGAATCGTCGGTCATTCCTTTGGTGGAAAGTGGGCGATGTTCGCTTCATGCTTGTTCGACAAGTTTGCCTGTGCGGTATGGTCCGATCCCGGCGTTGTGTTTGACGAGTCGCGTGAGAGCGTTAATTATTGGGAGCCCTGGTATCTCGGTTATCACCCCAGGCCTTGGCGAAAGCGAGGACAAATGACCGCGGACAATCCTGCGCGGGGTCGTTACCCCGAGATTGTTGCCGCTGGTCGAGATTTACATGAACTGCACGCGTTGATGGCTCCGCGGCCATTTCTTGTTTCCGGTGGCAGTGAAGATCCACCTCGGAGATGGGAGGCACTCAACCATTCGATCGACGTTAATAAGATCCTTGGCTATGACCAGCGTGTCGCGATGAGCAACCGCACGGAGCACTCGCCGAGTCAAGAATCGAACGAGATCGTTTACGCATTCTTTGAGAAGTTCCTCAAGCCGTAGCGACAATCAATGATCCATGAAGAACAGGCCTGGACGCAATGCAGGCGGTGACCTTTTGAAGCAACGAGACCGAGACGTCGCCGGCTATGAAATTGAATGCTCGTAGGCTAACTCTTTGCGGCCGCGATCAAGAAATCGACCAGCGGTTGGCAGTGAAAATAGCCATCCCAAAAGCTATGTCCCTGGCCGGGAATCTGCAGTAGTGTGAAGTGATCGGCTTGAGCCTGGTTTTCGTAGATTGCTTTCAGTGCCAGTGCGTTCTCAGCGATCGGCACCACGACATCGTCGCTTCCATGGATGATAAATACAGGAATCTCCGTTCGGGCAAGCACTTCCGCCCGCTTGATCGGATTATGCTTCGGTTGGTCACGCAGCAACTCGTCCGCAGTCACTTTGTAAGCTGAGGCGGCTTTTTCAACTCCGGGGTACGTCGTGTAATCGTAAGCCGGATAGATGCCGCCGATACCAGCGACTCGTTCCGGATGTTCAATGGCGAACCGCAGCACCCACAGTCCGCCGCGGCTGCGACCGAACAGCGCCGGTTTACGGCTGTATCCACGCTGGATCATTGCCTCGTAGAGTTTGTCGAAATGCGAGAGCGACTGTGGGCTGCCATAGGCTTCTCCAACATCAATTCCGGCTACAGCAACGCCGGCGTCGAGGAATTGCTGATGCATCCAACTCTCTGCCTTATCCGGATACTGGTCCAGCGTTGGCGCATAGAAAATCCACGGCTTGCCAGCTTTAGCGTCAACTTGATTCGACTCGGAAGGCTTCATGATGAAAGCATGGTGGCCGTCCAAAAGAAAAGTTTCGCCACCAAGCAATACTTGCGTTCGACGCGGCTGAGCGGAATCATGTGACTCAGCAGCGACGACGTGACCGCAGACGAGAAACAGAAGTAAGCAGGAACGAAAAACGATGACCATGGTGGTTGCCAAGAGTGAAAGAACTTGTGTCCCAATTGATGAAGATGCGGACGTCGATTCTAGCATAGAACCGATCGACAATCATTCAGCGTTATCGTTTAGGCAAGCGTGAGACGAACGCGTCGAACGGCGTGCCGTCGAGGCGGAGCCATCCCTGATTGAAGCGTTTGATTTGATCTTTGTAAGTGCTGAGGTGCTGACAACCGAAATAGCCGACGAGGTAGGGGCGACTGAAGGCGTCGTGAAGAAAGTGCTCATCAGAATCTGCGGATTTCTCAGCACCCGGCTAGCCGAAGGATTGAACGGCAAAATTTTGTCAATCAAGCGACGCGTCGGAGTTTACCGCTACCGAGGGAACTTCGCGAAAGCGATATGGTTCCACTGCGGTGGCCTGGACACTTGTCGAAAATTCACCCGCATGGACCTTTTTTTCGTCGTCGTTGCTTTGACGATCAGCTGGGACGGGCTGAGTCGATCGCGATAGTCGGTGGTCTATTCGTTAGGGATTAGAGCTTACCGATAACCACCCGATCGTTGCGACCTGCTAAAGCGCGAAAAGTTTCAATGTCGACTTGAGTTGCAATGCCCCGAGTCGATCCATCCATCAACAAGAAATGGGCACCGCCGAAGTGTGGGCCCCAAAAACCGCCGGGACTTCCCGACGGAGCATTCGGTCCGCCCGATCGGACATGGACCGTCACCATCGTAATCGCTGGACGCACGGTGTCACCGACAAGCTGCCCGCGTTGACCGGCGACTTTCGCCGAGAAAGTCGTTTGGCCGCCAGGAATCACACCCGCCCAACCATTTGGTGAGAACATACTCGATCTTTCGCCCATACCAATCGTGTTCGATGTACCGTCGAGAATGTCAGCGTGTCGAATGGCTCGATTGCGATGGAACATTCCATTGAAGGGGAGTTCCTCATAACGTGCTAAGTACGAGCCTGTGGGGCCATTGCCCGTTGGGTCAGCACCGCCAAGCACCCCCACGTAGCTGACCGCCGCCAAATCATTGACACCGATGGTGGTGGGCCAAACCGAAATCGGATCTCGCCACGTATCTGACGGACAGCGGTAGCTCGGTACCTCGGAGCTTCTCGCAACCTGGTTGGCTGGATCAGCAATCGGCAGGTCGAAATCAATCAATTCGTAAAGGGCCGATGCTTCCATCTGAGGCAGCATCATCGCCATGGCACTCCAACCGGGTCCAACTTCAGGAACAGGATCGTTTCCGCCGCCAGGCCACGGACCCGTCGTTCGCGAAATGAACCCAGGCGGAAAGGTTCGATAAACCGACTCGTAGTTTTGAAGCGCGAGTCCAATTTGTTTCAGATTGTTTTTGCACTGCATCGCTCGGGCTGATTCACGTGCCGCCTGCACCGCAGGCAACAGCAAACCTACCAAAACTCCGATGATCGCGATGACCACCAGCAGCTCGACGAGGGTGAACCCGCCTCGGCGGACAATAGCAACCCCAGAAACCTGCATGACATTTCTCCAGCAACATCCAATGAAGTGAATACACGATTGGCTGGCTGGCTACTCATTTCCGAGGCAATTCCCCGTCTAGCGATGCTGGCTTGCTGCGTCAAAATTAGTGCTGTTGAGAATCACTTGCAATAGGTGCGGTCGTTCGATAGCTTTTTTCAATTATCTTGACTGAAAAAGTCAATCACTCGCCGACGCTGGCGGTCGCGATCAAACGAGAGTCCAGTGAACGAGAGAAGTCGTTTGGTTGATTCGGGAGAAACGGAGTTGAGTTCGAATGCTGGGAGCGCAATGTCCAGAAAAGTATTCCGACCGAGTCGTGTTAACAGTGTGCTGAGTCGGCTTCAGGCATGTCTCACTGCCGACTCGAATTTGGTGACTCTCCCAGCTCAACCGACGGAAGATTGCCTGTGGTTTGAAGTTGCGGAAATTGCCATGTATGGATGAAAAAGCGTAGCCCGGCTATCTTTCACGGAGATTTCTCACGTCTTATTTGAAAGGACGCACACGTCCACCATTTTGTTTATCACTGCTTCAGCATTCGTGGATACCAGCAGATCCAACTCGAACCCATCGGTGGTTTCATGCGATGCCCAATCCACCTCACGAAAAGACGATTTTCTGTTTTTCATGCGGGAGCACGGACGTGATCCGACGAGGCGTCAGGCAACCAGGATCCAGCGGCTCGCCGATCGGCATAAAATGATCCGCCACCGTCGCCACCGTCGCCACCTTGCTCCGTGTGCAGTGCCGCGATTGCGGGTCTTTCGTCTGAACAATGTCGATTTCGCCGATCCGCGGCGTCGCTACAACAAATCCGACGTTGTCTTGGTTCGCTTGCATGTGGTGAAGTTATTTAACGAAGCGTTAATCACGATCGCGTTTCGGTTGGCGTCGGTGCTAATGTCTGGGGCGTGCATCGATGCACGGTCGAGTGCGCGTTTCGTCTCACATTCGTCGCGCTGTGTCACTACAGCCTTTAGCACCGGATCGGTATGCCGATTGCGTTACCACCAGTGACTTGCAACTGAGGACACGCACAATGTTAAAACGAATAGCACTTCTGGCTGCCGAAAGCCTGCTGTTACTAATTAGCCCTGGATGGATCGCCAACACATCGGCCAATGAGCCCGTTGGAGTCATTCAACTCGAAGTATTCGTACGTGGGGACAAGCCGTCGGCAGCGCGAGTGGATGATTATTTGCGGACGCTGAACCAGCGTATCCAGGGACTTGAGGTTCTGAGGCGTGATGTCGTAAACGACCGCACGCAATTAAAACGGCTTTACGAATTATCCGCCAAAGCGGGGCGTCCCAAGCCTGTGGTGCCCGCGTTTCACTGCTGCGACCGCATGGTCTTTGGCTTCTCGGAATCCGAAAACAACGCGCCAGCGATCGAGGCACTTTTCACGGCAGATGTTTATACCCGCAACACGTGTCCAAAATGCGATGACGCGAAGAAGTTTATCGAGAAGTTGCACGCTCGCTGGCCCGCGATCAGGTTTCGGATTCATGAAGTGACAAATGACGTGATCGCAAGGCAACGCTGGGAGTCACTTTGTCGTGGCGCTGGCGCAGTGCCTGGTCTACCAACCATCGACTTCGGTGGTCACGTTATCATCGGATATCAAGGCGACGAGGTTACTGGCAAGCAACTCGAGACGCTGATTGAGAGGAAATCGCGTGTCGAAACGAAACCGGAATCGAATCAGAAGCCGCTCGATGACGCAAGTTCGCTATGGTGGCCGCCTTCCTCGGCGTTGATGTTTGCGGCACTGCAGGTCGATTTGCCAACCGATTCAATTCCCGATCCCCATTCGAACGACGACGAACTTCTTGATCTCGAATTGCCTGACGAGGCGAGTGATGCTGATGCGGGTGAGGCAGATTTGGTCGATTCGGACGCGATTGTCGTCGGTCAAGATGAGTCGATCAACTTACCCGTTTTCGGGAAGCTACGAGTCGATGATCTCGGAATGACGCTGTTCTCGTTTCTTGTCGGAATTGTTGATGGATTCAATCCTTGTGCGATGTGGATTCTGGTGTTCTTGCTCTCGGTGCTTGTCAACATCAAAGATCGTCGCAAGATTGTATTGATTGCGGGCACGTTCGTCTTGGTCAGCGGCCTGGCCTACTTCGCCTTCATGGCGGCTTGGCTCAATTTGTTCCTGCTAATCGGCATCGTTCGTCCCGTTCAGGTACTGTTGGGGTGCTTGGCTCTTTTTATCGGAGTCATCAATGTCAAGGACTTCTTTGCGTTTAAGAAAGGGATCACGCTTTCGATTCCTGATAATCAGAAGCCGGGCCTGTATCGCCGTGTTCGGCAAATTGTTGAAGCGAAGTACCTGACCGTGGCGATCGGCGGCGCTGTCGCGCTCGCGGTAGTGGTGAATATGATTGAACTGCTTTGCACGGCGGGGCTTCCAGCTCTCTACACGCAAATCCTGACTTTGCAAGAATTACCTGCGTGGCAGAACTACGCGTTGATCGGCGTTTACATATTTGCCTATATGCTCGACGACACAATATTACTCACCATTGTTGTGGTCACTCTATCGCACCGTAAGTTGCAGGAACGCGAAGGTCGCTGGCTGAAGTTGCTCAGTGGACTGGTGATCTTGGCACTCGGCATCGTCATGATTGCAAAACCAGAGTGGCTGCAACTGGTAAACTGATAGGTGAACCACGTGCATCATCGCACGCTTGGTTTAACACAGCGCGCTTTCACGTGCTCAATCGCGGTTATTCTCTCGCGGCATGGTCCTTGCAGTAGAAGTTGTTTGACGCCAGCCCTTTTTACCATCCAGCGTTAGGAGACCATTCGATGACACTTACGTTCAACGACACCGCGATGCAGACTCAAGACGCGACGCTGCACAATCGACTCTATCGGGCGATCGAGTCCGCCGCGAGCGCACCGTCGGGGCACAACACCCAACCCTGGAAATTTCGATTGCTGCACGATGGCGTCGAGTTGTACGCGGATCGGAGTCACGCTTTGCCAGTAGTTGACCCTCAGGATCGAGAGTTGACAATCAGTTGCGGGGTGGCGTTATTTTACTTGCAATTGGCGATGCACTGTGGAGGCTTGGCAACATTGGTTCGCGTATTGCCGGATTTCGAGCGACCTGATTTGCTGGCGCGAGTGTTGGTCAGTGGGCCACATCGAGCGGACGAAGATGAGCTGAAGCTATTTGCTGCGATGCCCATGCGCAGCACCAATCGGCAACCATTTGAGCCGCGACCCATTCACTCATCCATGCACGACTCCTGGTATCTCGATGCCAAGTCGCAGCGGTGTTGGATTCAGCTGATCGACGACGTTGATAAAAAACACGAAGTCGCAGATTTGGTTAGCGAAGGGGATCGGTTGCAAGGTAGCGATAGGGCGTTTCGACGGGAATTGGCGAGGTGGATTCGGCCGAATCACAGTTCATC
>JBBSJZ010000173.1:0-10660 GCA_038256795.1 Pirellulales bacterium
CTTCGCGTCGTCGCTGGCGATTGGTGGGAAGCCGGAAATGTGGCGATGTACAGCGACGACCGGCCGAGCGTTTTCATCAACCTGTCACCGACCTACTCGCCGTGGACGAGCGACGAGGAACTCAACGAACACGGCGGCGTGATCCTCTGGAACACCGACGATGATCTCAATGCGACTGCGCAGGCGGAAAATCTCGTTCATCGTTTCCCCTCGATCATGATCGCGGAACCGATCACCTTGCCCTGGAATTGCTCAGCGACCCTGACACCGCTTTGCGTGGGTATCGGGATCGTGCCAACCTTGGCCGGACAGGCTGGGGCCGCACTAGACGGCGCACAACGCATTTCCGGTCGCACCCGCTATCAAGCAAAGGAGTTGCAATGAACCGCTTGACCGTGGTTGTGCCATGCTACAACGAAGCCTCACGATTGCCGGTGGATCAGTTCCTGGCGTTCGCTCGATTGCATTCCGAGATAGGGTTCTTGTTTGTCGACGATGGAAGCGGCGACGCGACCCCAGAAGTCCTGCGAGATCTTTGTGATCGATGCCATCGCCAATGTCGATTTCACCGATTGCCGACGAACCAGGGCAAGGCGGAAGCGGTGCGCCAAGGCATGTTGATGTCCTTCGTTGACGGCTGCGAGTACGCCGCGTTCATTGACGCCGACCTGGCTACACCGCTGAGTGAATTGCCACGTATGCTGCAGACGCTTGACGAAAATACTCAAACGCAATTGGTGCTCGGATCTCGCATCAAGCTGCTCGGCCACAGCATCGATCGGCATCCGGCCCGCTATTGGCTGGGGCGGCTCTTCGCGTTGGCGGCTTCGTGCGTCCTGGGCACGCGCATCCACGACACCCAGTGCGGTCTCAAAATGTTCCGCTCGACTCCATTGAGTCAGCGGCTGTTCGCGGCGAAATTCTCCTCGCGGTGGCTGTTCGACGTCGAGTTTCTCGCGCGGTTCACCGTTGAGCGTGGTCGCCATCGCGCGCGGAGAGAGCTTTATGAGATGCCACTTGATCAATGGCAAGAGATCCCAGGTTCGCGAATCAAGTCAACCGACTTCGTCAAAGCGATTGGCGAGCTCCTGGGGATTTACTGGGAGTACCGAGGGCTCGCCGATCGAGGTGTGATCACCGACACTGGAGCGAACGGACTCAGCATCGATCCCGCCATCATGACGCTGCGCGAAGCCAGCTCGAAAAACGTGATCGTCAACCAACATCGCCGCGCAGCATAGCCACTGGGATTGAGATGAAGTCGTACCTCATCAACCTCGCCACTCGCCAAGATCGACTCGAATTAGCAACTTTGTCGATCAAGCAGCTTGGCCTCGAACTCGTGCGGATCGAGGCCGTGCTGGGCCGCGAGCTCGAATACCCTCATCCACAATTTGACGAATCGGGATACACCATTCGCCAAGGTCGACGCCGCGTCGACGCCGAGGTCGGTTGTTACCTCAGCCACCTCCAAGCGATGGAAACGTTTTTGGATTCGGGCGACGAATTCGGAATCATTGTTGAAGACGATGTCGCGTTTCGCGATGGCGCACGCGGAGCCATTGATCTGGCCTTGAGCTACGCATCCGGCTGCAAGTGAGCTGGCCAGTGGGACATGCTTCGGCTCAGCAGCGTGAATGCTGGCTCGGTCTACCCCTGGATCCGGCTCGACGATCAATTTCAACTGGGGCTGCCGATCACTCGCCAGAAGGGTGCCGGTGCCTATCTCGTCAATCGCCACGCGGCCAAGGCGATGACCACGCACTTACGAACGATGAATCTACCCTGGGATCACGCGTTCGACCTCGAGTGGATGCATGGGTTTCGGACGCTGCACATGCGGCCCTATATCGCCTACCAACGTGGACTCACGTCGGACATCCAAAGCAACATGCGGCTCAACTACTTACCAGCATGGCAACGCTACTGGACCGTTTTCCCGTATCGCTCCTACTTGGAAGTGAGCCGATTCGTGCACCGCGTCCCGCAAATCATTGCTGGGCGAATGAAGGTCTCGGCCTATCGTTCGCGGTAGACGATCCGACCCTTGGTCAAATCGTAAGGCGACAGCTCAACCCGAACTTTATCGCCGGGGACAATGCGGATGAAGTGCTTTCGCATCCGCCCCGCCACGTGCGCCATCACTTCGCTTCCCGTTTCCAGTTGGACACGGAAACGAGTGTTCGCAAGTGCTTGTGTGACGGTGCCTTCGACCTCGAAGGCTTCTTCTTTCTTTCCCAAGTTACTTTCTCTCGAAACGAATGACGAACGCGCCAAGGCGTCGTCCCAGCAAGGCTGATGCCCTCAATCGGCGACCCGACAATGGGCCGCCCGAGAACTCCAAAGAACAGACGTTATATCACTGGACCAGCAAAAAGACATCCCCGCCGTGCAGATCGGGGTGAAGAGCGGCTGGTTGCGAAAAAAAAATCGAACGCGGTTCAGACCGCGCTCGACCAAAAATTCTCGACTCTGCCCAAGGCGGCAGACTATCGCTTGCTGAACTGGACGCCTCGGCGAGCGCCGCGAAGACCGTATTTCTTGCGTTCTTTCATGCGCGAATCTCGCGTCAAGAATCCACCTTCACGGAGCACGTCGTGCGTGGTTTCATCGAATCCGACGAGGGCACGAGCCAATCCCATGCGGACGGCACCGCTTTGACCCGTCAAGCCACCACCATTGACTCGGACGAGTACGTCGACCTTCTCATTCGCACCGGCGATTGCCAAGGTGGACAAGATCGCGGCTCGGTCTTGAACGTTAACGAAGTATTGTTCGATCGGTTGTTTGTTGATGGTGATCGATCCGCTTCCGGGACGCACCCGTACGCGAGCGACACTGCTCTTACGACGGCCTGTGCCCAGGAAATCGCCGTTGATCTTATCCTTCTTAACGACCATGAATTCTAACGTTGCAAAAAATGGGTTTTAAATCGATGGGATGGACGGTGGTGCAGGCGAAATCACCCGCGAATCTCGAATCGCCGAACTAGTTCTTCGAGAACTTCTTGCCCTTACGCTTCAGCTCGGCTGGCTGCTGGGCGGTGTGCGGATGCTCGGTGCCCGCATAGATCTTCAGCTTCTTGATCATTTGATAAGCCAACTTGTTCTTGGGCAACATGCGGCGAACTGCGTGATAGATCAAGTCCTCGGGCTTGCGAGCTTGGCGATCGCCGTAGCTTTCCAGTCGCAATCGCGGGTGGCCAGTGTACCACGTGTAGTGGCGGACTTCCATCTTTCGACCCATCATCGCGACCTTGTCCGCATTCGTGACGATGACGTAATCGCCACAATCGCAGTGCGGTGTGTACTCAGGCCGATGCTTACCCATCAAAACCACGGCGATATCGCTCGCAAGACGGCCGAGAACCTCGTCCGATGCGTCCACGATGTGCCATTGTTGTTGGACTTGGCCCGGCTTGGCCATGAAAGTGCGTTGAGCCACCACGGAAAACGACTGGGGTTGAGGTGTGAAAGCGGAAGTTAGTTACAGCGACGAACGGGGGAATTTATCGATCTGGGGCCACCTCAGCAAGGCCTTTCTGGTGGTTTGGTCGGCATTTTCGAGACTTGGCCCGATAAACGCCCCAGGATCTGCATCGCCGTCGCCATCGAATCAGCCACCGCAAGCTGTTCCATCAAGTCCCACTGCCGCACGGAAACAGGCACCGCCGCTCCACGCGGCGGTAACGCCCTCGAGATCGCAGCGACGATTCGCTGCTGCAACTCGTCGATCCCCTCCCCAGCAATCGCGACGGTGGCCAGCTCGTCCGGGTCCGCAGCTAAGCGAACACGCTCGCTCTCGGTCAGTCGATCGGATTTATTGAAGACACGAATCCATCGGGCCGAACCACGTCCATGAGCCTGCGGTTCGCCATCCTCGGCGATCGTGTCGCGGACCACGACAACGACATCGGCCGTTTGAATCTCAGATTCGCTGCGGCGGATGCCTTCCCGCTCGATCACCTCTTCGCTCGTTCGTAGTCCGGCGGTGTCCGTCAACCGAATCGGCAGCCCCTCGAGAACCGTTGCTGAGTGCAGCACGTCTCGGGTCGTTCCCGCACCATCATACGTGATGCTGCGATCCCAACCGACGAGCCGATTCATGAGGGTGCTCTTGCCAACATTGGGGGCGCCGACCAGCACGACGCGAAACGCTTCTCCCAGTCTCACACCCATACTTCCCCAATCCGCCAATTGACGGGCGCTGGCGTGAAGCTGCCCCAGCACGCTGCCCGATTCAACGTTCCGCTCGAGTGACCCCAGCCACTCGTTAATCCAGTCGCTCATCGCTCCGCGAACTTGATCCAGCGCGATCGTTGCCATTCGCTCCGTCGTGCACCGCGACAATGCGGCGAGAGCTTCGTCGGCGAGGATCGACTGCGTTGCCGTGGTGCTTTCGAGTTCGCGCCGGACGCCGACCAGCGCGAGATCTTCCATGATGCGAGACACGGCCGCCGTGCCACCATGACAGTGCACTTCAAACACCGGAGAGGAACTTGCCATCGCCAGCGAGACAACGACGGATTCTTGGTGACCGTGATCGCCCGCCGGGCCGGTCCACTTGCCGTAGCGAAGTTGCCCGACCGCAAGTTCACCGCTGCTGGCAAACTCCACGCATCGCTGGATCGCGGCCCAGGCCGAATGACCCACCACCTCAATGACGGCGATCGCCGATCGCCCGGCCCCGGTCAGGAGCCGACAGCAGGTGTTGGAGGTGGGTTGCAATGATTCCATCCCGTACCCATATCACGATCATGCCCAACCCGTTAAGCCCCCTCATCCAGGAAGAACGAGACTTACCGAGTACCCTCACGCTGCATAGTCAACTCGCGCTCGATGGTTTGACCCGCGAAGAATTGATTGGGAACGAAGCTATTGCTGTCCAGCGGAATGCGGACGCGGACAGTGACTTCGGGCGTGCTTCGGGTGATCGTCGCGGGAGTGACGCTAATGTTGACATGGTTGACCCCGAAGGAACTCAGGATGAGCGCCGCTTGATCACTCGCGTCGGTTGCCGTGCCACCGGGAACCATCGCGCGGCGAGCGCCTTCATACACCGCGTTGTCGGCTGTGTGACGGATCATCGCGACGCGGCAGAACTCAAGCGATGCGAAGAACATCAGGAAGACGACCGGTGCAACGATCGCAAACTCGACCGCCGTAGCACCTCGCTTTGGCGCGGTTCCGCGTTTGGACTTTAAACCTTGAAGTGCCTTGTCCCGGCCCACATTCGGCGCGCGATCCGGGCATTGATTGCTTGGTTTCATCATGGCTGAATCAGTAACCCTACTCGGTGATCATGGTGCTGAGGGTGAGCGCGATCTCGCGATAGATCGCTTGCAACTGGGCGCCGTCAAGTGCGTGGTAGTGCCGACCGCCTCCGATGCTGGCTATGTCGATCATGCGAGCTTGATCGGCGTCGGCACCGAAGGTGATGGTATGGATCTTGACGTTTTCGCCCGCGAGCGTTGTCGCAATACCGGCCGGCTCAGCCCCGGTGTTGTGAATTCCATCCGTCATCACGATCATCGTTCGCTCGACGAAGTCGGAAGTGACGTTGGCGTCGAAAATAGCTTTCCCGGACCGCATGCCGCGTGAGATGCTGGTGTACCCGTTCGCGGTGAGTCCATTCATCGCGATCGTGATTTGGTCGAGGTCCGTGGTCAAAAGCGCGTCGATCGAAGCAGTGCTGCTGTACGATGCCAAGCCGACCTGTTCTTGGACGGGAGTGCTTTGCAGCGTTTGCACAAACACATCGACGGCGACTCTTAAGTCATTGAATTTGTTGTCATCGTTCATCGATCCACTGCGGTCGACGACGAGCACCACGTCACGCTCGACGTAAGTCGCTGTGGCGTTGAGCTGGGGTTCAAAAAAGTTGACGCCGAAAATATTTCCGAAAAATAAGGTCACAGCCCCCGAAGGCGAAGACTGCGTCCGGCGACCGAGTACGCGAACGCTGTTCTTGGGGCTACCACTGTTATCAAAGATAAAGCGGCCCGTCGCATCCGTTTGGCTGCGTCCGAACTCGAAGTCCGCAGCATCGAGAATCAACGGGTCACCCGCGACGCTGTTTTCGAGCGCAATTTGCTGGCCGCGAGTGACGGCTTGGTTCACATCCAGGGTGCGTGACAGGGTCTCAGCCGCCGCTTTGGCGGCGGCATCCGTGGCGCTTCGCAGTTCGGTACGCGACAAGTGCATCTGCGCGATGTCCACCGAGAACGCGACGGCGACGAGGAAGCCAACGATCATCACGGCAAGCAACACGATCATCGCGCCACGTCGCCGCGATGGACCGCTCGACGCGGAGACGCCCGATGAACGTCGAATCGGTAACATTGTAGACTTCATTTCGAATCTATTCCTTCACCATGACGACGCGGGCCGTGAGCGTTCGGTTGGGCACGAACTGTCCCGCCAGGGGGCTGTTGCTTTGAGTGGGTGCGGATACGAGCACAATGATTTCATCACCGCGACCGGCCGCGCCGGCTTCGCCGTTGGGATAGCTAATCGCATAATCCAAGACGTTGCGGGCGTCGAGCACATTCGTCGCTCGTGCTTCGCCATCAGCATTGAAGGCGCCGCCACGAATGACTTCACGAGCCGCCTCGTACGCAGCCACATTGAGTGACTGTTTCAAGAATATAAAACTGGCCGCTTCGATCGCGCCGAAGACCAACACGATGATGACCGGCAAACAAACCGCAAGTTCAACGGCGGCGGTACCGCGACGCGGGGTCGCTGGCAAAGTTGGTCGCATGACTAGCCCCTGGATTGGTTGCTGCTGGGAGTACTTGTCGTCGTCTCGGCCACGGTGACGCGGCTGAGCACCGAATTAAAGTTCTCGGCAATCTCACGCCAGAAGTCGTTTTGACGGAAGTGCAACGGAGCGACGATACGTCCGTCGGCCGCGTCGGACAGCGCCAAACGCAATCGCAAAATGGGGCCCGCGAAACGATTCGTCAACTTGAGCGTGTCCCAAACGAACGCTGGCAGCAGCACGATGGTGACGACAAAGAACGGCAGGTAGCGCTGCAAGCAATCGCGCAGTGTGTCACCCCACGCCGCATCAGGCTGCTCGAACAGGCGAACCCAAATGACGAGCGCGATGGTGTTGCAAAGGAACAATAAAAGCCAATGCATCGCGACCTTTTTGAGCACGCTGCCCTGGACTTCGGGGTCGACCAACGATTTGCTACGTCGGGGAAATCTGTATTCGGCCATCGGATTTGACTTGTGGATTAGGGATACCTAGTGAGCCATCACTGGCAGCCTAGGTCACAAGTCAGCTGGATGATTGCGAGGAATGGAAAAGTCTTCGTGAATCGCAACCAGCAAGCTCAGGCGGAGCGAAACGAAGTGCCCTAAAACGCATAACCCGATCAATCGCTAGAGCAGGTATGAGCGGCGCTCCATGGGTCGATTCATGGCGCAGCACCGCGTGCTCCGCGACAACGGCTATCCCCTCAATTTCAGCACACCGCTGCTATCGCCGAACTTATCAGCCTTCACTCCCATTTGCTGCATCATCCAAACGTAGAGATTGCAAAGTGGTGTGTTGTTCTCGTAACGCACGTGGCGTCCGGTTTCGATTTCACCTCCTGCATTTCCGGCGAGCAGGATCGGTAGGTCATCATGGTTGTGTCGGTCACCGTCACTGATGCCGCTGCCATAAACGAGCATGCAGTTCTCCAGCAGCGTGCGTTCACCCTCGCGAACCTGCTTCAGACGCGACAGCAGATAGCTGAAACGATCGACGTGAAATCGATTGATCGTCGCGATGCTCTCCTGTTTGTGCTCGCTCTTGCCGTGGTGCGAGAGCTCGTGGTGCCCTTCGTTGATACCGATCTCGGGATAGCTGCGATTGCTACCCGCGTTGGTGAACATGAACGACAAAATACGAGTGCTGTCGGTTTGATAGGCGAGCGTGACCATGTCCATCATCAACTCGCTGTGCTTGGCAAGCTGCTTGGGCACGCCACTGGGACGCGGGTAATCGGGCACCCCGTCTTCCGTCAATCGCAGCCGATCCGCACCGGCGACTCGCTTCTCGACATCGCGGACGCTATACAGATATTCGTCGAGTTTTCGTTGGTCAACGGCTGGCAATTCTCGATGCAACCGCTGCGCATCATCGAGGACGAAATCCAGGATGCTCTTGCGGTACTTCTCACGTACGCTCTTGGCTTGACGGGTTTCCTTGACGGTTTGACCAGCGAACAGCCGATCGAACACGGCGCCGGGATCGACTTCCTTGGCGACCGGATTCGCGGGGCCGCGCCAGGACATGTTCGACGCGTACGCACAGCTGTATCCCGAATCGCAATTGCCCGCTTGACTGCTCGTCTCGAGACCGAGTTCGAGGGAACTGAATCGTGTCTTTTGACCGATAGCCTCCGCGGTGGCTTGGTCGACGGAGATACCGTTTTGGATATCCGCTCCGTTGGTCTTCCGCGGATGAGCTCCCGTCAAGAACGCAGCGACGGAACGGGCATGATCGCCGCCACCATCACCGTGTGCGGCGGCGCTATCGAGCGCCAACCCCGTCAACACATTGAAATCGTTACGGTGCTCGGATAATCTCGCGAGCGTCGGCTTCAAGTCAAAGGCTTTGCCCTCCTTGCTCGGCGTCCAGTCGGGCATGTGCATCCCGTTGGGCACGTAGAAGAAACCCATCCTCAGGGGTGCGGTCGTGGCGCTCGTCGTGGCCGCCAACAACCGTGTGGGTGACATCACATCCAATAGCGGTAACGAGATCGCCGTGCCGAGTCCGCGAAGGACGCTGCGTCGAGTCAAGCTCTTGAGCATGGTCATGATCCAGGGTTGAAGAGTGGGTACTAAAGTGACGATTCGCGATGTCCGATCCGCTGGAACGGATCGCTTTCAATGATCGCGGCAATCAAGTAGGCGAACTTGTATTGACGGCCTTGGGCATCCGCCATGATTTTGTCGATGGCACACTTATCGTAGTATTCCGTGCCACGTCCCGTCGCATAAACCAGCATTTTCTCGGCCAAACAACGGACGAATTGCTCGCGTCGCTGGTCCGAAAGCAACTGCCGGAGTTCTTCAACACCGTCGAATTTTGAACCGTCGGGCAGCTCGCCGCTGGCATCGATCGGCTCGTTTCCGTCGCGCAACCGCCATCGCCCGACGGCATCAAAATTCTCGAGCGCGAACCCGAGCTGATCCATAACGCTGTGGCAAGCCGCGCACGCCGGGTTCGCACGGTGCTGCTGCATCCGCTCACGAAGCGTGCCGACAAGCTTGCTTTGTTCGAGTTCGGGCACATTCGGTGGGGCTGGGGGAGGCGGCGTGTTGAGCAGATTTTCGAGGATCCATTTACCTCGCTTGACCGGGCTCGTTCGACCGGGGTTACTCGTCACGGTCAACACGCTCGCGTGCGTTAGCAATCCGCCACGCGGTGTTCCCGCGAGTGATACGGCACGGAACTCTTTGCCCGACACACCATCGATTCCGTAAAACTTGGCCAAGTCCTCATTCAAGTAAGTGAATTCGGCATCGAGCAGCGACGTGACTGGCAAATTCTCTCGCATCACCGCGGCAAAGAAGGTCAACGTCTCTCGCATCATCAATTCACGAATCGAGTCGTCGAAGCCACGGAATCGAGTCGGGTCGGGCTTGACGTTTTCAAGATTGCGGAGCTGCAGCCATTGAGCCGCGAAGTTCTCGACAAACTGGTTCGCGCGACGATCCAAAATCATCCGGCCGACTTTGTCGAGCAATTTCTTGCGGTCACGGAGCTCGCCGCGATGGGCGAGCAAGAGCAACTCGTCGTCGGGCATGCTGCTCCAAAGAAAGTAACTGATCCGGGTCGCCAACTCATATTGAGTTACCGGCTGGGTCGTGCCGCGATCGTTGAGCTTGAGCGGTTGCTCGACGCGGTAGATGAAATGAGGAGAGACAAGAATCGCTTGCAACGCGACTTGGATGCATTCTTCGAAGCTCCCACCCTCGTCACGCACGCTGGCGGCAAGTTTCCCAAGCCGTGCGACTTCTTCGGGTGTCGCCGGTCGCCGGAAGGCGCGGCTCGCTAAGCGGCTGACGACTTGCGAAGTCGCCACTTCGACACTGATTTTCTTAGTGGGTTTGACGAACAGGAGGTAGTCATGGCTCGCCGGCAATTTCGCTGCCGCCCCGGACGTCGTTCGTTGCTCGCTGCCCTTGACGTTGACGTGATGCAAGTGCAAGTTGCGATCGATCTTGCCCTCGACGTAGTAGTCATTGATGAACGAGATATCGATCCGCCGCTTGGCCTGAGGTAGCTTGAGCGTGATCGAGTAATCCTGGGCGTCCTTGCTCGGCACGTCGACGACTTGCTTGAACTTTCCCGACGCCACTTCCATGCGACACGGTTCGTCACCGCCCTGGTCGCCGCTGGCGGTGATCGTGAGCACATAGCTACCCGCGAACGGAGCCGTGACGTCGAGTGAAACGGTGCCCTGCGATGCCAACACGAGCTCGCTGCCACCGCCGTATTTTTCGGCGCCGATAAGCGTCGCTGGCGATCGATCGGTCTCGTAGATTTGCGGCGGCGGCGGCGTGTAGATTGCTTCCCCCGATATCACTTCCGCGGCATCCAAGTACTTCTCGACCAACAATGGCGGTAACGAAAGAACGTCGCCGATGTTGTCGAA
>JBBSJZ010000174.1:0-10622 GCA_038256795.1 Pirellulales bacterium
CGCATCACCACGCTCGCCAACCACGATCGATGGTGCGAATTATCGGATCCGCAATACGCGAGCGCCAAAGTGGCCCAGTACGATGATGCGGTGCAGTCCGCCGTGCGGTTCATGCCGGACTTTCGCCGCCACGTCATCGAGACGGACGTATTCACGCCCAAGACGATTCGCCGGTTCACGTGGCACGATAACGGAGCCGTCTACGGAGCTCCCGACAAGAAACTTGACGGCACAACGCATCTGCCCAACGTGTTCTTATGCGGCACCGACCAGGGTTTTGTAGGTATCGTCGGCGCGATCGTCAGCGGCATCAGTATGGCCAACCGACACTGCCTTCGCGATTGACGAACCCCTCGGGGTCCCTCGAAATCACACTGCGCAGCCACAATCGATTAAACTGGCGGTGAATCGAAACCAGTCATTTACCTCCCGAAATTGGAGCCCACCTTGAATTCCATCCCTGAGTCGAACTCAATCGCGTCACGACGTTCGTTTTTAAAGTCGACGACCGTCGTTACCGCTGCCGCCGTCGCTTCCCAAGCAATTGTTGCGCCGGCTGTTCACAGCCAAGAGCCAGCCAAAGACTTGCAACCGCTTCGCATTGCGCTCGTCGGAGCGGGTGGCCGTGGTGCTGGCGCCGTCGATGATTCATTGAGCATTAACGAAGGAATCGAGTTAGTCGCGATCGCCGACATGGACGCAAAGGTTGCGGCGTCGGTGCGCGATGCGATGTCCAAACGCCACCCCGGCAAAGTGAATGTCGCCGACGAGCATCTTTACGAGGGAATGGATAGCTACAAGCGGATTTTGGACGACAAGTCCATCGACGTGGTTTTGATGGCGACGCCGCCCGGGTTCCGGCCTCGCTATGTCCGCGATGCGGTTGATGCTGGAAAGCATGTGTTCGCGGAGAAGCCATCGTGCGTCGATCCCGCCGGGTTCAAGATTTGCGTGGAGACGCACAAGAAAGCTGAAGCCAACGGGACCGCGATCGTGACGGGGACCCAGTATCGTCGTCAGACGAGTTTTATTGAAGCGATCAAGCGGATCCAAGACGGCGCGATCGGCGATATCGTGGCCGCAACGAGTCGTTACTGCGCCAACGGAATTTGGTATCGCCCGCGTCGTGACGGCATGAGTGATACCGAATACCAGATCCATAACTGGATGCACTTCGTGTGGTTGTCCGGTGACCAGATCGCTGAGCAAGCCGTTCACAACATCGACGCGATGAATTGGTTGATGGGCGGACCGCCCGAGTCGGCGTACGGGTGCGGCGGTCGGTTCACGCGTCCCGACGACAGCGAGATGTGGGACAACATGCACATCGATTTCATGTATCCCGGTAACCGGTTGCTGTCGTTCAAATGCCAGCAGATCCCAGGAAGCGAATCCAGCAACGGCAGCATCGTCTACGGCACCAATGGATCCGCCACGATCGGGTCATTTTCGAATCCTTGCGAGATCCGCGACAAGACGGGCAACGTCGTGTTCGAGATCAAGGGCGACATCAGTGCGGCATACAAGCAGGAGCACAAGGATCTCATCGATTCGATCCGTGCCGGCAAGCCGATTGTCGAATTCATCCAAACCGCCGAAAGCTCGCTAACCGCGGTGATGGGCCGCATGGCTGCCTACACGGCCAAGAAAGTGACGTGGGAGTTCCTGACGGGTGAGTCGAAACTCGATACTTATCCGCCCGAGTTGACTCAATCGAGCGAATTGCCCAAACCGGCACATGCGGTGCCTGGAAAAACCAAACTGGTTTAAGCTCGGGTTTGCATCTGCGGAGCCGCTTTACGTTTGCGTAAACGGCTCGGGTTCGCTTTAATTGATCGATTCAACAGCCAGCAACGGTTTTTTCTGAGTCGATTGGTCCATGCAGCTCCCCGTAATTTCCGACCCCCGCGCCAGCTCTAGTCTCGGTGTCGCGGGGGAACCCGATGGCAAAGCCCGCGGCCGATACGCCGTGATTAGTCTCGGTTGCCCCAAGAATCTCGTCGATACCGAACAAATGCTCGGGCGATTGGACTCCGAAGGCTACCAGATGATCGCCTCGGCCGAGGGGGCTGACTTCGTCGTCGTCAATACTTGCGGATTCATCGACAGCGCCCGCGCCGAGTCTATGGGAGCGATCGATGAGATGCTTGATCTCAAACGCCAGGGCAAAATCCGAGGCGTCGTGGTCACCGGTTGCCTCGCCGAGCGACAACGTGAATCGCTACTCGAAGCGCGGCCGGAGATCGATGCGTTGGTGGGCGTATTCGGCCGCAATGAAATTGTCGACATTGTCGAACGGTTGCATTCCGGACTCAACGAGCAACGCACCGTTTTCCGCCCGGCCGCCGTCCGACCGCTGAGCGACGCGATCCGCTCGGCCGTGACGCCGCGTCACTTTGCGTACTTGAAGATCAGTGAAGGCTGTGATCGCTTGTGTACGTTTTGTGCCATCCCCAAGATGCGTGGGAAGCACTACAGCAAACCGATCGAACAAGTCATCGAGGAAGCCGTGCGGCTCGGTGAAAGCGGGGTTCGCGAAGTCAATATCGTCGCCCAAGACACGACCTACTACGGCAAAGATCTCTATGGCGAACCACGGCTGCGCGAGTTGCTCGTGGAGCTCGACAAAATCGAATCACTCGATTGGATTCGGCTGATGTACTTCTATCCGATGTACATCGACGACGCACTGATCGAAACGATTGCGGGCTCAAAGCGGATTTTGCCCTACATCGACATGCCGCTGCAACACGCCAGCGATCCGATGCTCAAACGGATGGCGCGCAAGACGACTCGGGCGAACATGGAATCGATTCTCGCATCCCTTCGCGGCGGCATCGATTCCCTGGTATTGCGAACGACCATGATCACGGGCTTCCCCGGCGAAACCGACGAGGACTTTGCCCAACTCGCTGAGTTCGCACATGAGCAGCGTTTCAATCACTTGGGCGTGTTCACGTACAGCATCGAAGCCGACACGCCGGCGGCCAAGTTGCCCCATCGAGTCGACCCCGAAGTCGCGGCGGAGCGACGCGACACGTTGATGGCTATCCAGCAACAGATTGCATTCGATTACAACGAAGCCCGTGTCGGCACGAGCGACGATGTGATCATCGATTCGGCAGTTCCCGATCAACCCGGTGCGTGGATCGGTCGCACGACGAGCGAAGCGCCTGACATCGACGGCATCGTTTACGTCTCCGGCGCATCGAGCGATGACGCGATCAAAATCGGTGACATCGTCCGCTGCGAAATCGTTGCCACCCAAAATTACGACCTGATTGCGGCACCGCTGGAGTAGCGACAGTCATCATTGTGATCCTCGCGTCCCATCACTCCCGGGCTCCGCACTTGGGAGTGACCTTTTAACACTTGTCATCCGGTTCAAGTCCGTTCGAAACGTGCAATTGAATCAATGATCGAAACCAAGGATCCAGGGAACCTGCGGAATTCTGGGGGCATCAATCACCTTCATTTGACGTTCGAGCGCGCTTCATCGTCGCACGTCTAGGCTCTTGAGACAAAACCAGCTCACCACTCCCAGCTCACCACTCGCTCCATGTCTACCCGAGTTCGTTCGACGGTTTACAACGTTCCCAACGCCTTGACGTCGGTGCGATTTGCTTTGGCGATTGCCGTCATCGCGATGGTGCCGATGGGAATGTATCGCAGTGCGATGATTGTGTTCTTGATCGCAGCTTCGACGGATTGGATGGACGGATATTGGGCGCGCAAGTACGGCCAAGTCACAAAGCTTGGGCGGATTTTTGACCCCTTTGTCGACAAGATCATTATCTGTGGCTCATTCATCGCCCTCGCCGGCGTGACTCAGAGCAACGTGGCGTCGTGGATGGCGACAATCGTCGTCGCCCGCGAGTTACTCGTGACAAGCTTACGTGGGTTGATCGAAGGCGCCGGGGGTGACTTCTCCGCGAGTTGGCTCGGCAAATGGAAAATGGTGGTGCAGTGTGCTGCCGTGGTCTCGGAGTTCTTGTGCTTGATCACCCTTCCGCCATCGAGTGGGCTAGTGACGACTTCTCATGCGCTGCTTTGGTTCGCAATCGCACTGACGGTCTACTCGGGGTACGATTACGTCGTCGCTGCCGCTCGAGTGATTCGCGAGGGTGATCGAGAGTGAGCGAGTCCTCTTTAATGAATGTGGGTGAAGCCGTTTCCTCACTCGTGCTCATTGCCGTCTACACCGCTTCGTTTCTGCTCTGGGGCCGAGCATTGACACGTCACGGAAGTGCCGCACTCGACCAGCTTGTCAGCCTGCGACCGCGCGAGCAACCGTTCTGGAATGCGTCGCACTTCTTATTCGTTTTCGGCGGCTACATCGTGATCATGTCGCTGTTGTTCCAAATCGCCATCGGCCGCATCGCGATGGACAACTTGTCCGCGCCATTGACACTCAACACGCTCGGGGGACTGCTCGCGGTTGTTGGCAGCATCCTCGTGTTGGCTCGGTATTACCCGCGAGCGGTCGAGCGACTTGGGCTGATCCCCAGTGCCGCTGACATACGACTCGGACTGTTTAGCGCCGTCATGATCCTTCCGCCCACGATGCTCATTAGCGGCGTGATGTCGAGTTTGGTCGAGTACCACCACCCCGTACTCGATTCACTCAAGGCCGAGCCTGGGTTCGGATTATTCATCACGATGTTGGTGAGCACCGCTTTGGTAACGCCATTCGTTGAGGAGTACTTATTTCGCGTCCTATTGCAAGGCGGACTGCAATCGCTCGCCGATCGTCAACGCGGTAGTGTGTCATCATCGGATCGGCCCCACGATTTTTCATCGAGTGAGCCCGCCACTGAAACGCTCGATTCGCGGAATCCCTACGCATCGTCGCTGAGCGAACGCCCCATCGTCGACGACCCCATCAGCCCGCCCCATGGCAACTCATTCCGCCCGACATCATGGTGGCCGATTGTCGTCGCCAGTCTCGTGTTCGCCTCGCTGCACCTGGGCCAAGGCGCCGCGCCGATCCCGCTCTTCTTTCTATCGCTCGGCCTCGGGTTTCTTTACCGCCAAACCGGGAACATTACCGCGTCGTTCGTGGTTCACGCGGTACTCAACTTCATCACCCTCGCCGTGAACTTTGCCCAGCTCGTGGAGTGAGTCAACGCAAGGCGTTGTCGCGGCATCACTTTGATCGAGTATAATGGCGTTTCACCCACGATCGGAACCTCCACCAAAGACTCAATGATGACGATGAAGATAAGCGTACGATGGATGGCGATCGCGATGATTGTGGGTGGGTTCGCGGTTGTCGGGCGTGTGCATGCGGACGATCCGGGCAAGCGGCCAAATTTTCTGTTCATCTTGGTCGATGACCAATCACCGTTTGACTTGTCGGTCTACAACCCGAAATCGGAATTGCAAACACCGACGCTCGATCGCTTGGCGGCGGAAGGGATGGTTTTTGACTCGGCGCGTCACATGGGTGCTTGGACCGGTGCCGTTTGCACGGCATCTCGTACCATGATCATGTCGGGACGAACGTTGTGGCATATCCCCGGTCGTGGCGGCAAGCGAGGCAATCGAACGAGCGAGGCCGACACGTCGCTCGTTCCGCCCAACCTTGCTGACCATTCGCTGGCTGCGGTTTTCAATGCCGCAGGCTACGACACGATGCGAACCTGCAAGGTCGGCAACTCGTACGACGCAGCCAACAAAAAATTCACGGTTCGCCATGACGCCACCAAACGCGGTGGCACGGACGAGAGCGGCAGTCACTGGCATGCCCAACAAGTTCTTGAGTACTTGAGCGATCGCCAGTCGAGCCAGGACTCAGATCCGTTTTTGATTTACTTCGGCTTCTCGCATCCACACGACACACGCGACGGAAAACCTGAGTTGCTCGCCAAGTATGGCGCCGTGAATCATGAGGACCCGCAATCGCTACCGCCCGCTAGTTCCAAACAACCCTCGCTGCCAACGAACTATCTCACCGAGCACCCGTTTCCGCACGGCCATCCAGGACTACGTGATGAAGTCGACGTGAGCGGTGTTTGGCTGAATCGTGACGAGCGAACGATCCGCAATGAACTGGGTCGCGAGTTCGCCTGTAGCGAAAATATTGACATTCAAATTGATCGCGTGCTGGAAAAGCTTCGTGCGTTGGGCGAACTCGACAACACCTACATCATTTACACCGCTGACCACGGCATGGCGATCGGTCGCCACGGATTGCAAGGGAAGCAAAACCTTTACGAACACACCTGGCGAGTTCCGTTCATCGTGAAAGGGCCGGGGATCAAGCCCGGCACACGAGCGCGGGGTAATATCTACTTGCTCGACGTCCTGCCAACGCTCTGTGACTTGGCCGGCATTGAGGCCCCGATCACGAGTGAAGGTACCAGCTTCAAACCGGTTCTCGAGGGCAATTCCGATACGATTCGTGACACGATGTACGGTTGCTACTGTGGCGGCACCAAGCCCGGCATGAGAACGGTCATGCGAGGCGATTGGAAATTGATCCAGTACGATGTGCTGGAAGGGAAAGTCCGCGAGACCCAGTTGTTCAACCTCGCGGAAAATCCCCACGAGTTCCTCGCCCAGCATCATGACGAGGATCTGGTCAAGTTAACGGGAGTGCGACCGACGTCTGAGCAGAAGAATCTCGCCGATGACCCTCGTTACGAGCAAAAATTGGCGGAAATGAAATCACTGTTACGAGACGAAATGCGGCGTCTTGATGATCCCTATCCCTTGTGGGACTAGCGGCGAGAACTCGCGAGAACATTGGGTCGAGGTTCAGAGTTCGCGAATCTTGAGATTTCGCCAACGGACCTCGTAGGGGCCTTGGCCAGCACCAATACCGTGCACTTGCAATCCAATGAATCCCTTCGGATGAGACTTGTATCGCTCTTCGTGAGTCAAATCCGAAATCGGGGTGCCGTTGATCCAGGTCTGAATCTTCGGTCCATTCGCCATGATTCGATAAGAATTCCATTGCCCGTCGTTGAAGGTGTCGTGTGGTTTCCGATCGGTATCCGGCGTCATCCAACCGCCAGCAGATTCGCCGTAAACATAGCCTGCCATCTTGTCGAGCGAGATTTCGACCTGCGGTCCATTAACGCGGCCCTCTGGCTTATCGCCTTCACTCTGGGAACGAATTTGAACTCCAGAGTTCAACGCCGTGTCGACCTTCACGTCGAAGGTCATCTCAAAGTTATCGTACAACTTATTCGTGCAAAGGAATGAATTCGGGCTACCTTCGCTCGTCTTGCCCACGATTGAATCACCCTCAATCCGGTAAGTTGCCGTTCCGTTGCGTTGAGTCCAATCACTCAAATTCTCTCCGTTAAATAGTGCGACAAAACCCCGTCCGTCCTGCGCGAACGATATCGTGGCAGAGGCGAGCAAGAGACAAAAAACTGTCGACGTACGTTTCATTTCAATTTTCCCTGGTAGCGCGGATTGATTTTTCGCAGATTTAACCATGAACAATGTAATCGCAGTCTGCTGCAACTCCAAGTTCGTTTCTGCCTCGACGTTTTGTCATCGCTTACTGCTCTTATTTTGGGTGGGCGTGATGTTCGACGATCACCGACGAGCATCGGCTGATGATGCACTCTCCCAGAAGCCGAATATTTTGTTCGCTTTCGCAGATGACTTGGGCCGCTACGCCAGCGCCTATGCCGACCCGAATCGTGCCACGGCGAATGACGTGATTCGCACACCAAATTTTGACCGAGTTGCTCGCGAAGGGACGTTGTTCGGCAGCGCTCACATCAGTTCGCCCTCGTGCACGCCGAGCCGGGCATCGATCGTGTCCGGACGTCACTTCTTTCGCAACGGCAGCCATTCGCAGTTGCACCATCCATGGATGAAGGGCTACGAGGATCCCTGGGACGCACTGCGCGGATTCCCGCTGATGTTGCAAGACGCGGGCTACCACATCGGATGGACCTACAAACTTCACCTGACCGAGCGGTCACTCGGAGGCAAGGACCACAACTACCAGTCCGCAGGTGCCCAGTTCAACCGTTTTTCGCAAATTGTGAGTGCCGACGCGGACCCAGAACAAGCGAAAGCTCGTTTACTCAACGAAGTTCGCAAAAATTTCAAGTCGTTTCTCGCCGATCGGAGTGACGACCAGCCCTTCTATTACTGGTTCAACCCCACCAACACCCATCGCGATTGGGTTCGCGGCAGCGGCAAGAGACTCTGGGGAATTAATCCGGACGATCTCGCCGGACGACTGCCCAAGTTCTTGCCCGACAATGAAATCATTCGCGAAGACTTTGCCGACTACCTGGGTGAAGCGATGGCATTTGATGCGGCCGTTGGCGTGCTACTCGAAGAACTCGAGCAACTTGGTGAACTCGAAAATACGATGGTCGTCATCAGTGGCGATCACGGAGCACCAGGATTCCCTCGCGGTAAATGCAACGTGTATGACTTCGGGTCTCAGGTACCGCTCGCGATTCGTTTCCCAGGTCACGTAGCCGTTGACCGCACCATCAATGCGCCGGTCAGCCTCGTTGATCTTGCAGCGACGTTTCTCACCACTGCTGGACTGCGAGCCGATGATTCAATGAATAGCCGCGACCTCACGGACGCACTCCATCCCAACACATTGGATCCGGAGAGTAAGCTTGTTGGCGAAGCACTCATCGGTCGAGAGCAGCACGTGGACGATGCTCGACCCGGCGGCTTGCCGTACCCGATGCGGGCTTTGAGAACCCGCGATCATCTATTGATCGTCAACTTCAAACCCGATCGCTGGCCGGTGGCGATCACGCCTTTGAGGAGTCCCATTCGCGGCACGAAAGACAGTGATCGACGACGCATGGATATCGACTTCGGTCCCACCCGCGACTTCTTTGTTCAATACGAAGGCGACGATTCCGTAGCACAAGCATGGGAACTAGGTTTCGCGAAGCGTCCCGAGCTCGAGCTTTATGACGTCAAGAACGATCCCGATCAAATGACCAATTTGGTTCACGACCCCGAGTACTCAAACGTTTTGTCCCAGATGCATGAGCGGTTGATCAAGCTGTTACGCGAGAACGGCGACCCTCGCGTCGTCGCCGCTGACGCCTTCGATCGTCCCCCGTATGCCCGGGATGATCCGCAGCGGGGTACGCTTGCTGAGTGAGTCGGTCCAAACGGCAATCACTGAGAATTTACCTGGCGACTGCGTCACTCGCTGGCTTCGCATTCGGATAACCGTACCTCGGCGTTTTCGGCAATTGAGGGATCCAGCCGGACGGGGACGGATGTTGGCGTGAACTTTGAGCGGATGCGTCCAATTGTTTGTCGCCAAGAGTTCTCTGGGGGTACGGTACGCGTCGTGGAGGCGTACTCGAAGACGTGATTTCGTCATGCTTCGACTCCGCTAATTCTGCATCCGTTGAATCCGATTCGGTAGCTTCGGGTCCGACGAGCGCGGTTGGTGCTGTGCCAAGCTGCTCCTTCGGTCCGCTCAAGTGGCGGTAGAAACTGGGTGGCAAATCAATCGTTTCCGTTTGGCGACGCGGCGGTTTGGTGAGTGTCGATCCCGCAACCGATCTCTCAAATCCCGCGAGTTGGATGGAAGAACCTGCGTCGCCGGAAGCGAATGCTTGAGTGACGGGAAAACCATTTTCGATGGGTCTCGCGGCGACGTCCGTGGGTTTGTTCAAACCCGGCAGCAGCTTGACGGTTGCGTCGGAGATCACAACACCTCCGCTACGACCCTCGAAACGGACGATCAGACTTAGTTGCTCGTTGTATCCGCCGACTTCATCCCACGGACACCACACGCTGTACGACGTACCCATCGACGTGTGGCTCATGTATTCCGCGAATTGGTCGGCGGTGAAGACGAACTTCCGCTTCGGCTTCGCTGACTTGGGATTGAGTTCGTCGGCATCAAACGCGTACACGGCCAAGCCGCCATCAACTTTCACGGGATCCGGGCCATCTTCGCTGTAGAAATAGATTCTCGCACCAAAGCCGCGCACGCCGGCCTGTTGCGGTTGATGCAAGACGGTATCCGCCCACATCACCATCATGCGGGTCGGCACGACGGTTTCTTCCTCTTTGCCAAATGGGTTCTTGGTCCAATCGGGACGATCTTTAATAAGTTGGCAACCCGTTGCCGCAAATAGCAACAGCGTCGCCAGCGACAGTCCGCTGAGCCAAGTGCCAAACGATTTTGCGAGCATCACGAATCACCGCCTAGTGCTGAGCCGATCGGCGCGTCAGCGTCACTCGGTAGCGTGGCTGACTCGAGCCACATCGAATCACTCGGTGTCACCGTGGGCGGGGAAAGTCGTTCCAGCGGTAGCGTTCGAACTGGCGCCTCGGTGGGTATCTCTAGAACCCGTTGTCCACGAGGATCTTCGTGTGGGTAGACCACTCGGACCTCGTCGTCCGGATAGGCATTAGAAAATATCGAATCCATCACGGGCTCGCCAATCATTTCGCCGTGTAAGTTGAACACGTCACACGCGCACCAACTCATGCGCGCCATCTCGGTTTGTTTGAGCCGTTCCATATCCGCAGCCGAGCGAACGACATGCGGCGTCAAGATGATCAACAATTCGGTGCGCGAGTTGGACACCGAGTCGTATCGGAATAGAACCTTGAGGATCGGTATATCGCCGAGCCATGGCACTTTGCGATGC
>JBBSJZ010000175.1:0-10619 GCA_038256795.1 Pirellulales bacterium
ACTCGCAAATCACGGAAACACATTCCGGTAGCGACATCGTCGGCACACGGGGGAGCTTCACGTCACGTCTACTCTCGCGCGGTAGGCGACAAAACGAGTAGCGACCCGCTGGTTCAGGCCTCCCCCGAAATGCTGACGCACTGGGGATTGCCGATGCTCGTCGGGTTCGTGCTAGTGGTGCTCTACGCCTACTGGCCGACCCTGGTGTGGGTCGAAGACGCGTGGCGCAACGAGCCTGACTATTCGCACGGATACCTGGTGGTGCCGTTGGCGGCACTGCTGTGCTGGAACCGCTGGGATCGCATGCCCGGGTTCACACGTTCACCGAGTTGGTCGGGTCTGTGGTTGATCGGACTGGCGATCGTGATGCGTTTGGCGGGACGAATGCTGTACGCCGACTTCCTCGATGCGTGGTCGCTGCTGCCGCTTGTCGCGGGAGCCACTTGGTTACTGCTCGGATGGCCAGCCATGAAGTGGGCCCTACCGCCGATCGCATTTTTGTTTCTGATGATTCCCCTGCCGTACCAAGCGGAAAGCTTGTTGAGCTGGAAACTTCAGGGTGTTGCCACCGAGTTCAGCACCGCGATGTTGCGAGTTTTCGGGCAACCGGCGGTCAGCGAGGGGCACTTGATTTGGATCAATGACCAAAGACTCCAGGTCGAAGAGGCCTGTTCGGGATTGAGAATTTTCATTGGCGTCGCCGCCTTGGCGTTCTTCTGGGCCGCAATGGTGAGCCGCAGCTGGATCGATCGGATAATTTTGATCGTTGCAGCCGTTCCGTTGGCGGTTTTTGTCAATGCCATGCGCATTGTTGTTGTCGGTTTGTTGTTCCAAGTGTTTGACGATTCGGTCAGCCGGAATACAATCCATGACGTGTCGGGTTATTTGATGATCCCCCTGGCGTTCGGGTTGTTGTGGTTAATCAAGTTGTATTGGGAGCGTCTGTACCGTCCGGTCGAATTGGTCACGGCCAAGGACTTCGTTTCTGGAATCGCCCAGCCGACTTGATTAGCTTTAGTTTTCGTTAGTTTCCGGCATCTTGATCAAAAAAGTTGCTGGTTGTGAGATTGCGGTTCGCTGTCGCCCGGCAGCGTCGCCAAGAGAGCGTCGCGTTGATGCTGAGTGCACTGAAGGATAGGTAAAATTGATGGTAAGTAACGTGAATGACGCTGGATCTCGCGATCTCATGGGCCAATCGGGCCAGCGGGGCGGGCAAATGTCCACGCGATCTCGCTCGGCGACTCCTGCACCGAGCGCTTTTGACCCTTGGATTTTGTGGGTCACGGTCCGTCGCTGTTGGTTCTGGGCGTTGCCCCTGGGGGTCGTCTTGGCAGGCATCGCAGCTTTTGTGGTGATCCAGAGGTTCGTCCCGCGTTATCGGGCCGTTCACCTATTGGCGGCAAACGAGGATTACGTCGTGTTTCGCGACGTGATGCCGACGATTGACGACATGAGCGCGACGGAAAAAGCACTGTTTTTTAACTCGATCGTTCTTGACCCGGTGCTGGCTGATTCCGAACTTCGCAAGGTTCCGAGTCTCTCGAACCCTGAGTCGGCGGAGGGAAGTCTGCGTAAAAATTTACGAGTCACCAACGGCGGCACGCGCCGACATCTGGTCGTCAGCTATGTAGACACGGACCCCGTCGCTGCGGCGACGGTTTGTAACGCCATTGTCGATTCTTACCTGCGTCAGCGTGACACGTTTGACACCACACGAATTGCAAACCTTGAGCGTTGGCTCGATCCCGAAATTCGACGCTGGCACCAAGAAGTCGAAGATCGGCAGCGAAGCGTCCAAAAGCTAAGCCAACAAATGTTCGGCTACGCGCCCGATGAAAAGGTCGGAAGGCTCGAGGACCAGGGTAATATGTCGCTGATGACGGGTTTGCGCACGCAAATTTCCGATTTGAATGTCCAGTTGGCTTTGGACGATGCGGCTAAAGCTGAATTTGATAGCGGGAAAGGTCAGGAGTTTGTGCCGCCGGCTGATGAGCCTCTGGCAGTTCCCTTAGTGCTGCGTAGGGCTCCGAGCGAAGCGGATATCGAACAATCGATTGCTTATGATCCGGCGGTCGCGGATCTGACTTCGAGCATCTCGCGATACAAGGCGATCGCGACGCAGATGGAAGACTCGGACCTCGTGCGTATTCGCCGCGAGTATTACCAGGAAATCCAAGCCAAGCGTGACACTGCAATGGCAGCATTGGAGTCGACGCGAACATCAGCCAGAGAGCGAGTCGTGGTCAAGCTCAACCAGCGCGCCGACGCCGAATTCGAGCGTGAGAAAGTAGCCGCCCAAGAAGCGATGGTCAGCATGGGGGAGCGTCTCGAAAATACTCGCGATGCAAGAATGTTGGTCGCCAAATCGAAGTGGGAAGCTGGGCAAAAGCAGAAAGCGTTGCTCAAGCAACAAGAACGCAAAGAAATGGTGTCGCGGTTGTCAGTGCTGCAGAACCAATACGATGAGGAGCGTGCACGCATGGAGCAATTCGGCGGCGCCACCGCAGAGCTTCAATTCGCTCAACAAGAGTTGGATATCGCCAACAACGTTTTAACACGGCTGCGAGAACGGGTCGCCGCGATTCGCACGGAAAGTCGCCAAGACGGTGCGGTTCGGACGCTCGCCACCGCCGAGCCACCCAAGGGACCTGTTGAGACAATCCCAACCAAACAGTTGTCAATGGCCTCGCTCGGTGCATTCTGTGTCCCCTTCTTGTTCGGCTTGCTGTGGGAACTCAAGGTCCAGCGCGTGACGGACAGCTCGAAAATGGAAACCGGCATCGCGTTAGCGCCTGTCGTCGGCGAGATTGCAAAGTTGCCAACTTCCAATCGCAACGGCAGTGGCCGCCGCATCTTCGAAGAGAGCGTCGATTCGCTGCGGGCGAATCTATTCCTCAATGCGGACACCAAGCAAACTCGCTCCATCGCCGTCTGCAGCAGCATGTCGGGCGAGGGTAAGAGTAGCGTCGCGTCGCAGCTCGCTTTGTCGATCGCCAAGGCAACGGGCCAAACCGTGTTGCTCATCGATGCGGATTTGCGTTATCCCGACCAGCACGAGATTTTCGGTTTGGACATGGGGCCAGGGCTGAGCAGCGTGCTGGCACAAACTTCCACGCTCGAGGCAGCCATTGATACGTCCTTGGGTGGCTTGCTTCACGTGCTGCCAGCCGGCCGCTTGGATCGTAGTCCGCACCGTCTTATCAGCGCGTCCTCCATGCACGATTTGATTGATGCCGCGCTCGAAAAATACAGTTTCGTCGTACTCGATACTGCCCCGGTTTTATCGGCGTCGGAATCGCTTGCCGTCGCAGCGTCCGTGGATGCGACGCTCGTCTGTGTGATGCGGGACGTCAGTCGAATGGACAGCGTTTCTCGCTCGCTGCGGCGACTCGAAGCCGCCGGTGCGAACATCGCCGGAACCGTGTTTAGCGGCGTTACCGCGAGCCAATACAACTATCGATACGGCAGCTACCACTATGCACTCGCAGGCGCAGGTCACGAGTGAATGTCGCTTCTTCCTCTCTCATCACGCTACGTGGTTAGTGGGTCAGGTCAAATATTGTCCCCTCTCCCTACGCTTCGTGGGGAGAGGGTTAGGTTGAGGGGCCAGGATAGAATTTGTCCGCACGTCCCATGGGCGGAGCGGGTCACGAACACGCGTCGAAATCAATCGCTTAAGTTTTTGCCGAGCTCAACAACTTCAACAATTTTTAACACTTAGTTTCCAGCCATTTTTTCCGCCGCGTCAAATTATTGAATTAGTGAAGGAAAAGTGCCCAGCAAAACTGGGCAACATTGAAATGTCAAACGCTTCTCACGACACCGAAGATTCAACACCCGGCGTTGCCTCCGCAGTGCCAGGTGGAGATGCGCGCGTGCAGGCCGACGGTGCTCCCGAGCCGATCGAAACTCGGCGGGTCGAGAAGAATCGACAACGACGTTTCCAATGGACGTGGAATAAGAGTTTGGCTTTCAAGACCATGCTCGCTGTCGTTCTGATAGTCGGAGCGGCGTTGGGTTCTTATTTCTTTCACTCCTCAAAAACAGCGTCGACGTTTCTGCGACGTGCCGCCGCCGCCAAGGCAACCGGTAATTACGGCGATCAAGTCAAGTGGCTCAGTCGTTACTCAATGTTGGTTCCCGATGACCATGAAGTGATCGTCCAGATGGCGATCGCAGCCGACGAGGGTGCTGAGGCGAGCGACCGCGAGTCTCTCGGATTCAGAGTGGACCAGGCTCGTAAGCAACTCAGTAATTCGCTGGCCCGTTTGGGTGAAACCGAACCGGGTGATGCGACCGCTCGCGACTTGAGGACCCGCTTGATCAAACGATTGATCCAGCTCGGCGGACCTTGGTTCCGAGAGGCCGAGCGCCAAATCATTTTGCTCGAGGCTGCTGCCGATGACCCGGACACGACTCGTTCACTCGCTGTCGCGTTGACGGGAGAAGTGGAGGCTTCGACATACCAAGAAAGTCTTCGCGGCAACGATACTCGCGAGAGCAATTACTGGGCTTGGTTGTCCCAGCAGAAAGTCGGCGAAGTGCTTGCACTCGCGATCCAGCAACGCCCCGACGACCTGGATTTGATTGCGAAGTTCGTTTCACTGGCGCAAACGAATCCTGAGCTCTTCTCACGGCCTCAGCAAAGTTCGATGGCGGCTGCGGATGATGAGAATGCTTTGACAAGCAAAGTGCCGCTTGACCAACGCGTGCAACAAGTGCTGCAGCCGATCCGCGATAACATCGACAGCCGATCGCAGTTGATCATCTACCAAGCCGATTTGAGTAACGGTCTCGAGAACGAGGCCATCGCGAGATTGCGAGACGCCGCCGGTTCGGCGGCCCAGCGGTTAGCAAACGCGACGCCGGCACCCGAGAAATTGGGCTCTTCCATGCTGGAAATGCCAGCTTCGTATTGGGATTACCTCCTGATGTCCGAAGCCGCATCGCGAACGGCAGCGACCGACGCAGCCACAGCTCTGGGTTGGTACGAACAACTGATCCGAACCGCGGACGACACGATTCCGATCAGCGTTCGCGAGAATGTCTTTCTTAACGCAGGTCGATTGCATCTGGTCGCGGATGATCGAGAAGCGACGATCGAGGTTTGGCAACGTGGCGTCGATGAGGTGAACTCGAATAGTCTTGACTTACTCGGTGCCTTGGCAACGTTGACGAGCCAGGACGAGAGTAACCCGGAGCGGGCGGCCAAGACGCTCGAAGCATTCCGCAAGCAGATCGCGATTGCGGCCGAAATCCTGCAGCAAACGTCGACCGCGCAGATTTCGCTCGCACAGCGGACCGAGGCTGCTGGGAAAATTGAACTTTCCAGCTGGCGTTTGGGAGTTCTAGATGCGAACTCAGCGTCACGGCGTGGCGATACTCGAGGAGCAATCGACGGTTTTCGCCAGGCCCTTGAGGCGACGACCTCGGTCGTCCCGGACGAGACCATCGCGGTCGCGTCCCAATTGGCGTTGCTGTACAGCAGCCAGGGTCTTTGGGATCAGGCCGCTGCCGCACTTCAAAAAGCAGTCGACTTAGACCCGGGGAACGCGGTGCTGCGAGGTCAGGTCGCTGAAGCGTGGACCCGAGCCGGTAACGCGGGACAGGCGCTGGAACAATGGAAACTTGCGGGAAACTCGGCTTCCCCAGCGATGCAAATTGCGAGCGTCGAGGCGATGTTCAATGCGCAATTAAAATTGACGCACGAACAACGAGATTTTAGCGGGCTCAGAGCGAAAATCAGTCTGCTTCGCGAGCAGTTCGAAAATGATTCGGTAGCTTCGAATCCTGAAGCGAAGCGACAACTCGTCGCGGCCCGTCGAAGTTTGGAACTGCTTGAAGTTTCACTGCCTCCGTCTGGGGTAGCCGCCGAGGATCACTTGCGATCGCCCGCCATGGCCGACGCGGTTGCCAAGTTATCTGATCAATACGTCGATGACGAAAACATCCAAGCGTTCGCTGCCGAGCGACTTGCCGAGGCGGGACGTGCCGACGCATCCAACTTGGCACTGGAGCGACTCGAAAAGATAGTCGGCACCCCGTCGACCACCGGCGAGTACGTTCGTGCCCGCATCGAAGCCTCCGCCGGTGAACACCTCCAGGCGAGCCAGCGTTTGATCGCCCAAGCCGAACGTGAAATCGCCTCGCAAGGTCAGCTCACTGAGTCGGCTAACGTCGATGCTTCGACCGCAAAATTGACCGAAGGCAACGTGAATTCCGCCGTCAGCTCGCGTCCGCGTGCCGTTCAGAACTTGGAGGCATTCCTTGTGCTGGCCGCCGAGTACGCCGCTCGCGCCAATGAGCCCGAATTGGCTTACCAGGCGTTGAGCACGATCCCGGCGGATCAACGAACTTTATTCACCATGTTCGCCATGGCTAATTTTGCAAAGAGATTACCCACTGACTCGCCGTGGTTGATGGACGGCGACAAGCGACTCGTTCCCATTGATCTGTCGGTCAAATGGGAGGAGCAACTCGTCGAGCTCGAGGGCGACGAAGGTACCTATGGACTATTTTTGAGGGCGACGCGGTTGCTCGAACAATTGCAAAATGATTCTGAGCGAGTGAGTCGCGACGACCAACGGTTACGGACCGTGGATACGCTTGTTCGTCAGATTCTGTCGCGCCGACCGCGTTGGGGTGATGCGATTTCGTTGACCGGTTGGATCTCCGTCCTCGAAGGTCGACCCGAACAAGCCGTGAATCAGTTTCGGCAAGGGATTGCCTCCGGCGATGGACGTTTCCAAACCCGCCAGCAACTTTTCGAGCAACTGGTCCGACTCAATCGTGAAGCCGAGGCTGAGATCGAACTTCGGGAAACGTCGCTCGCCACCGACATGGAAGTCGATAAATACGCGACGACGCGGATTCAATTGGCTCAGCGCCAGGGTGATTACGAACGCAGCCTCGCGGTGGCCCAGGCCGCCGTCAAAAAGCGACCGCAAGATTCTCTCGGCCAAGTCGTGCTTTGTTTGACCGCAACGGTCGCCGCATCCGAAGCGAAATTTGACGAGCGGCGCGAAGAACTCTTTGCAATTGCCAGCGAAGCGATCGCGGCGGCGGAGAAGCTTTCCGATGGCAGCGAGCAATCGGTCTACAGCGCGAAAATGAGACTACTCGCCGCTCATGGCGATCGACCAGGTATGGAAAAGTTAGTCGAGCAAATCCAACTCAGCCGACTCGATGAGTTCACCAAGTCGAATTTGAAAGCACAAACACTGATCGCCTTGGGCGAGTACGACCAGGCGCTGCCGATGCTGATTCGTGCCGAAGAGATCAAGCCTTCGGCGCAAACGAAAATCGCCCTGTTCCAACTGTATCGAAAAATTGGCCGCGAGGACGACGCGATCACGGCCCTCAGAATCGCACAACGTCGCAGTCCCCAAACAGCCGAATTGCGAAACGAATTGGCCCGTGCCCTCGCCGCCCGCGATGGCGCTAAGGTCGATTGGAATGAATTGTCATCACTGCTCTCGTCCAAAGACACTGTCAATGGCAACAATCGACTGCTGTATGCGATCTTGCTCGGGTCTCAGGACGAGATGACGCGTAAAAGTCAGTCAGCCGCGATCTGTCGCGAGCTGATCAAGGAACGAAACAGTAGCAGCGATGACGCCTCACGATATCTCGCCGTGCTGCTGCCCCAGATCGTTGCTGGGTTGGATGAGGATGCAAAAGGCGAGCGCCAGGATTTGCTCGTCGAGACAAGGAAACTTTACGACGGCCTCGTCAAGAAAGACGCCGTTCAAATCGTTGACCTGCTCCGTTACGCCATCTTTCTCGTCGAACAAGGTGAAGGCCAAGACCTGGTCGATGCCGAGCGTTTACTGAGGCAATTGCAATCGATGCCCGATGGCTCGCTGGCGGCACTCGAAGTCGGCATTCGATTGACCGATAAACGTGGCAAGAAAGACACGACGCCCCTCGTCATCCGCTCTTGGGCCGGACAAACGGTCAAGAATGGCGCCATGGAGGAGTCGAAAGTCTCGTCCGTCGCGGGCGCAACCCTGTTGAAACTTGGGTTCATCGACGAAGGTCTGCAGTGGTTCGAACGGGCCTATCAAAACAACCCAGAAACAGTCGGTGAATACGTGGTCGCACTGAGCCAAGTTGGCCGAGTCACCGAAAGCATCTCTGTCGCGGGTAAGCACTTCCAGCAGCACTCCGACCTCTTGTCGGGCACGCTGCTCATCGAGGCCCTGCTGAACGACGTCGAGGTGTCGGAGTCACCGCTGTACCAACGACTCGTCGATGAGGCGATCTCGAAGTTCGACACCCAAGCCGCATTACTTGAGAGTGCCGCTACGCTGCGGATGCAGCAGGGGCATCTGGAAAATGCGGTCACGTTGTACCGTAAAGTGCAACAACTCGATCCGCTACGCATTCGCACTCTCAATAATTTGGCGATGGCACTAGCGGACTTGCCGGGACGCGCGAGCGAGGGTCTCGCGCCCATCAACCAGGCGCTCAAACTCGACGAGCGAAACCCGGAATTACTCGATACCCAGGGTGTGGTGCTGCTCAAAGCCGGACGACTCGAAGAAGCCAAGCAAGCATTCGAGCTTGCCATTCGATTATCAAGCGAACCACGCTACCAATTTCATTTGATCATTACGTTGATGGCGATGAGCGACGAACCGGCCGCAATAATCGCTTGGAAGAGTCTCGATCTCGAGAAATTGGATCCGTCGGGTTTGACCACCGCTGAACAACAACGACTCGTCTCCCTCAAAACGGAGTTTGGCTCATGAGCAATAAAGATGCAAATCTGGATCCGTCCCTCGGTGCAAGTCGGGAGAACCCGCCTGCGACGGATCGACCATCTGCGGATGCCGCGGATACTTCGCCAGCGATCAAGGCATCGACCGGCGTAGGGTTGCTGAGCCGACGCGCCGCGCTCGCTTCGTTGCTCGTATTAACTCTGTTTTCTGGTGTCGTTCATGGATTCCTCGACGGTCGCTGGTCGACCCCGGCGGACATGCAAGCCAAGGGCAAGCTGCTGGACCAAATCCCCCAGCGGTTCGGTGATTGGGCGCTCACTGAGTCGACGCCACTCGATGACGGTGCAGCCCGGTTACTGCGCTGTTATGGGGCCAACGTCGGTGTCTACAAAAATGAGAAAACGTCGGATGTGGTCAGCGCGGCGCTCCTGTTTGGCCCACGGGGGCCCATCGCCGTGCATACCCCCGAGGTGTGTTACAGCTCGATCGGTACCACTCAAGTCGGCGAAACCGTGGTGGAAACGATCTCCACCACCACTCGCCAGCACCAATTTTGGTCCGCCGAGTTCGCTGAGAATAGCCAACCCGACCCGACGCTATCCGTGTGGTACGCCTGGAGTGATGGTGGCACGTTCCAAGCCAGTCGCTATCCGCGAGTTTGGCTAACGGAAAGTTTGTACAAAATTCAGGTTGCCGGCCCCATTGGTACGGCGTCGAACGAACCCTGCCGCGTCTTCTTAGAAGCGTTTTTATCCCCCGCCGAACGAGTCATGCAGTAATGGAAACCCTACTCCACACGCAATCCATACCAACGGACGATCGATCCGGCTGTACGTGCGACTCGACCTTGCGAACCCCAGCGCAACATTCCATGAATTGCTCCACGCGAAAATCGATGATGAACCACAGGCGTACTATGTTTTTCGAGCGTAAATATCGATTCGATCGCATCGTCGGTTGCGTGCTTCTAGTGCTCGCTTCACCCTTAATCTTGTGCTTGATCGCAATCATCAAAATGACCTCGCGAGGCCCAGGGTTGTACCGGCAAACCCGTACCGGTCTGGACGGGAAGCCGTTCGAGATTGTGAAGCTGCGGTCGATGGTCAATGACGCCGAGAAGTCGGGCAAGGCGGTATGGTGCGTGAAGAACGATTGCCGAGTCACTTGGCTCGGTCGCATCCTTCGCAAATCGCATTTGGATGAATTGCCCCAGCTTTGGAATGTGGCTTGTGGCGACATGTCCCTTGTCGGTCCACGCCCCGAACGTCCGTCCATTTGTACCGAGCTGGCGACCCAAATCGACCGTTACTATGACCGTAATCGCGTCAAGCCGGGCGTGACGGGTTTAGCGCAAATTAACCTTCCGCCCGATGAATCCGTCGACGACGTGCGCCTCAAACAAGTGCTCGACATCCGCTACATCGCCGAAGCGAATGCTTGGCTCGATGTAAGAATGTTGATGGCCACCGCGATGCGAATGTTCGGCGTCAAAGGGGAAGTGGTGATACGTGCCATGGGCCTGTCCCGTCGTGAGTTGCTTCAGCAAGTCCAAGGCGAAATATTTGCCGATATTGCCAAAGACCCTGTGACGACTGTCGATCATGACTGGGATGATGACAGCACTGATTTAGCCGAGAATGAAGTTGCAACAGAGTCCAAGCACCGGTCGCCTGCATTCGTGTACGCAAGCACCGATGCCATCGGCGCCGGCAGTGACAATTTTCAATCGCGTCGTCCCCGTTAGCTCGAACGGGACTTTTCCACGCTCACTGCATTTTTCTGGGAGAGCGTTAGGGTGGTCTAAAGTTGGTCCCCTCTCCCCGTCTCTTCGATGGGTAGAGGGTTAGGGTGGAATAAAATTGGTTCACTCTCCCCGTCGGTTAGATTGGTAGAGGG
>JBBSJZ010000176.1:0-10529 GCA_038256795.1 Pirellulales bacterium
CAACGAGTCGACCACGGTGGTGGACGGAGCCAGCCGCGTATTGGGCGCAGTCTGTCAGGGACTGGATTGGGATGTGGGTTTCTTTTGGCGTGTCACGGACGGCGGCGACCAACTGACCTTTGCGCAGAGCTGGAACAAGCCCGAAGTTTTAGCGACGGAGTTAAAACAAGCCAGTTGCAGCCGAACCTTTGCCAAGGGTGACGGTTTGCCGGGCCGCATCTGGTCCACTGGCCGAGCGGAGTGGATTCTCGATGTCACCACTCACCCGAATTTTCCTCGGGCGGCGAGCGCTGCCAAACATGAGCTGCACAGCGCCTTCGGATGCCCTGTGATTGTCGGGGATCGAATCCTCGGCGTCATTGAGTTCTTCACCAGGCGAATTAGCGAGCCAGACACCTACCTCTTGGAGATGATGGGAACGGTCGCCGGAAGCATCGGGCAATTCATCGAACGAACAGAAGCCGCGAGCGAACTTCGACGTAGCGAGGCCGAACTCTCCGACTTCTTCGAAAATGCCACCGTGGGTCTCCACTGGGTCGGGTCGGACGGGATCGTTTTGCGGGCGAACCGAACGGAATTGACGATGCTCGGCTACAGCCGGGATGAATACGTCGGTCACCCCATCGCGGACTTCCACGCTGACGACGACGTGATTTGCGACATCCTGAACCGCTTGCAATCGGGTGAGGAACTGTACGAATATCCTGCCCGACTGAAGTGTAAAGATGGTTCGATCAAAGACGTGCAGATCGACTCGAGCGTGCTCTTTCGGGATGAAGCTTTCGTTCATACACGGTGCTTCACGAGAGATGTGACCGAGAGCAAGCGAGCCGCAGAAGAACTGCGCGAACAACAGCAGCGGACCGAAGCGATCTTAGAGAGCATCACCGATGCTTTCTGCACATTTGATCAAGATTGGCGGTTCGTTTATGTCAATCAACAGGCGGAAGTTTTGCTCAGCCGGAATCGGAGCGATTTACTGGGTAAAAACTATTGGGAAGAGTACTTCGACACGCTCGGTACGGATGTCGAATGGAATTTCCGACGAGCCTTCGCCGAACAAATCGCCATCGACTTCGAATTTTTCTATCCTGCGCATGAACGCTGGTATGAACTTCGTACTTTCCCATCGCCGGACGGTTTGTCCGTTTACTTTCGGGATGTAAGCCAGCGCCGCAAAGCCGAGGAAACACTCAAGGAAAACGAAGAGAAGCTGCGACTGCTGGCGAACACCATTCCTCAATTGGCGTGGATGGCAAATCCGGACGGGGACATCTTCTGGTTCAACCGCCGCTGGTACGAATACACGGGGTCAACCCCGGAGGAGATGGAGGGCTGGGGTTGGCAGTCAGTCCACGACCCGGACGTTTTGCCTCTCGTGGTCGAGCGATGGAATCATTCGATCACGACAGGTGAACCGTTTGATATGGTGTTTCCGCTCAAGGGTGCGGATGGTCAATTCCATCCCTTCCTCACACGAGTCAACCCGCTGCGAGACGAAAACGGCAGGGTCCTCTATTGGTTTGGCACGAATACGGACATTACTGAATTACGGCAGACACGCGAGGCGCTCACCGCGAGTGAAGAACGGCTGAGGCTTGCCCTCGATGCGGGCCGCATGGGCGTTTGGGACTGGAACATTCGCACGGGTGATCTGAAATGGTCGGACAGCCTGGAGCCGCTACACGGCCTCGCTCCCGGCACCTTTGGCGGCACGTTCGATCATTTTCAGCAAATGATTCACCCCGACGATCGAGAACTCGTGAATGCCGCCATCCAGGAAGCCCTCGAAAGTAGCGGTGAGTTTTACATCGAATTTCGCAACGTCTGGCCGAGCGGTGGCATCCATTGGATCGCAGGCAGCGGTAAGGTGTTCCTCGGAGAAGACGGCCTTCCGCTCCGCATGATCGGGATCGGTATGGACGTGACCCAACGGAAGCGGGGCGAGCGAACCTCCCGTTTCTTGGCCGACGCTAGTGGGGCCCTCGCTGTGCTAGTGGATTTTGATTCCACACTTCAAAAGGTCGCTTCTCTCGCCGTGCCTTCGTTTGCGGATTGGGCGACAGTCGACTTGGCCGAGGCAGACGGCTCCTTGCGGCGAGTGTCCGTGTCACACATCGATCCGGCAAAAGTGCAACTCGCCCACGAGGTCAATCGCCGCTTTCCTCCCGATCCTGATGCGGCGCAGGGTGTCTGGAGTATTCTCCGCACAGGACGCTCCGAGATCGTCCCTGAGATCACCGACGAATTGCTTCGGCAGTCGATCAAAGATGACGAACTGCTCGGCATCATGCGGGAGCTGGGTCTTAAATCGTATATCGGCGTTCCCCTGACTGTGCGTGGGAAAACGCTTGGCGTCATTACATTCATCAACGCCGAGTCTGGCCATCAGTACGACGAAACCGACCTCGCCGTGGCCGAAGACCTGGCAAGCCGAGCGGCAATCACCATCGAGAATGCCCAACTTTACCGGGAGCTGCGGCAAGCCGACCGGCTCAAGGACGAATTCCTGGCAACCTTAGCCCACGAGCTCCGCAACCCACTGGCCCCGATCCGCAACGGACTGCAAGTGATGCGGCTAGCTGGGTCTGAAAACGATGCGATAGTCGAGACTCGCTCCATGATGGAGCGGCAACTGAATCAAATGGTCCGGCTGGTGGATGACTTGCTCGACGTGAGTCGCATCACACGTGACAAGCTTGACCTGAAAAAGCAGAGGATCGAACTGACGGCCGTGTTGTACAGTGCTATCGAGACGAGTCGCCCGCTCATCGAGCAGGCCGGACACACAATCCAAGTCACCCTACCCCAATTGCCGGTTTACCTGGACGGCGACCTGACCCGTTTGGCCCAAGTGTTCTCGAACCTGCTCAATAACAGCGCAAAGTACACGCCATCGGGCGGTCGGATATGGCTCATCGCCGAAGTCTTCGAAAACGAGGTTGCGGTGACGGTGCGGGACAACGGGCTCGGCATCCCTGCCGACTCTTTGCCCAAGATTTTCCAAATGTTCTCGCAAGTGGACCGCAATATGGAGTTGGCACAGGGCGGGCTCGGCATCGGCTTGACCCTGGTCCGGCGACTGGTGGAGATGCATGGAGGCACGGTCGAAGCCAGCAGCAATGGGCCAGGCCAGGGTAGCGAGTTCACAGTCCATTTGCCTGTCCTTTCATCGGCTCAACAGACCGAATCTCCTCAGGGCGAGAGTAGCGAAGCGGCAACGGTCCAGCGGCGAATTCTTATCGTCGATGACAACATTGACTCGGCAATCACCCTGGGGATGCTGCTCAAGCTAATGGGCAATGACATTCGAACGGTCCATGATGGCCTCGCCGCCGTGGAATCCGCCGAGCAGTTTCGGCCGGACATGATCCTGCTCGACATCGGGCTTCCGAAGTTAAACGGGTATGATGCCTGCCGTCGCATACGGGAGCAGCCCTGGTCGACGGGCATGGAGATTGTCGCCCTCACCGGCTGGGGCCAAGAAGATGATCGGCGGCGATCCAAGGAGGCAGGGTTCGATCACCACTTAGTCAAGCCCGTCGATCTAGCCGCTCTTGAGGCGATGTTGGCCGTGCCTGCCTTACGCTCGCCATCACGGGTAACGACCAAGCCCACGAGATCTTCGTTTCGAATACTGGTCGTCGATGATCGGCGGGATGCGACTCTCGTTCTGGGAACGCTACTCAGAACCATCGGGCATGATGTGCGGACGGCATCGGATGGACCGAGCGCCATCGTAGCAGCCCTCGACTACCGACCTGACGTTGTGCTACTCGACATCGGCTTGCCAGGCATGAGTGGTCTTGAGGTAGCCAGGCGCATTCGCCAGCAACCGACGCTCAAGCACGCCATGCTGGTCGCCATGACAGGATACGGAGAAGACTCAGACCGCCAGCGTTCAATGGAAGCCGGATTCGACCACCACTTGGTCAAACCCGCTGACATAAGGCTCCTGCAAGAAATTCTGGCCATGGTGAAAACGAGTGCAGACTGACGATTGATCAACAATGCCCGCTCTTTAAATGAATCCGCTGTAGGTCATCGACAGCCGTTACCCCCTTTTGCCTCAAAGACGATACAGCATGAAAATTGTAGTTTTCAGCACGAAGCCCTACGATCGCCAGTTTTTGAGTGCAGCGAACGAGGTGTTTGGACATGAATTGACCTTTCTCGAGCCCCGGCTCACGCTTGAGACCGCTAACCTTGCGGCAGGATTCGAGGGGGTGTGCGTGTTCGTCAATGATGATCTGAATGCGGACGTGCTCGAGTCATTATCTCGGCATGGGGTGCGAGTGGTCTCGCTTCGATGTGCCGGGTTCAACAACGTTGACCTCGTCGCTGCTCATGAACGAGGCATCAAGGTCGTTCGCGTTCCCGCGTATTCGCCCTATGCGGTTGCTGAACACACGGTCGCGCTAATCTTGATGTTGAACCGCAATCTGCACCGTGCTTATTCGCGGGTCCGCGACGGCAATTTCGCCTTGAGCGGACTCCTCGGCTTCGATCTTCACGGCCGAACCGTGGGTATCGTCGGCACCGGCCAGATTGGCGCCGTGTTTGCCAAAATCATGTCAGGCTTCGGTTGCCGAGTGATCGCATTTGACAAGTATCCCAATGACGAGTGCCGAAAGATTGGAGTCGAGTACATCGATTTGCCAAGGCTGTTTCGCGAGGCCGATATCATCTCGCTGCATTGTCCCTTGACCCCTGAAACGCATCACCTCATCAATGCGGAATCGATCAGGACCATGAGGAATGGGGTGATGATCGTGAACACGAGTCGAGGGGCCGTGATTGATACGCAGGCGGTCATCGCCGGGCTCAAATGCGGAAAAGTCGGCTACCTCGGACTCGATGTTTACGAGGAAGAAGCGGATGTGTTCTTTGAAGATCTGTCCAGCGACGTGATTCCCGATGATACACTTTCTCGGCTACTGACGTTTCCCAACGTCGTCATCACCGGTCACCAAGCTTTCTTTACCAAAGACGCACTCAGCTGCATTGCCGAAACAACGTTGAAGAATATTTCCGATTTCGAAACGACAGGCGGATCGCAGAACGAGGCGTGTTCAAAGCCCGTGAGCTGAGTATCAACAAACTCGCCGCCGTTTCGCTGAGAAGTGAAGGTGCTACTTCCACCAATCGCCATCGTCGGTCTTGGGCTGGACCTCACAGCGCATCGAGTCGAGTGCCGAAATGACTTCGCCGACGGCCCACTCCAGATCATCAATCTCGAGTCGATATTCAGGCCACTGCCACTGGGTCGGCCAGATTTGATGGGGCGCCGGCCAGCGAGTCTGCGCCGTCGACCACTGCATTCTCGCGACGAGCCTGGGCACCGACGCGGAGCGAGTCAACTCGCTATCAAGCGGCGGCAGTGGTGGGACGAACGCACTGATCCAAGGCGTCTCGGCAGCCACGTCGATTTCTTCCGCAGCCGATCTCGCGAGCGGATTCACGTGGACCAGCGACGCACTCCGTACGGGCACGTTGGCGAGGACTCGCATGGGCTCAGGAATATCGCGATCCGCGAACACACGAATCCCGTGCTCGGCAAGTCGCTGGCAGAGTTCCACCCGTGTCGCCAGGTCGCCACCGACGAGCGCCATCGACGGGGCACCCGCGGAAACGTGCGCGGCGAGCTGGCGCAGCGTCCAGCCGAACCTCGGGTCACGATACTCCGCTGCGACATCGCAAGCGGGTTGGAGCACGAATTGGCGAGCCGTGTAGCGAGGATGCGGCACGATCAACCCTCGACCGCCGCCAACCAAGTCACCGTGCAACACCACATCGAGATCGATGATTCGGGCGCCCCAGCGATGCTGGCGCTGGCGTCCCAGTTGTTGCTCGACCTGTTGCAGCAATTCCAAGACATCACGGGCCGAGGATGGCGTCTCGAACACGGCGACCGCGTTGAGAAACGGTTCCTGACCGCCTGGACCACCGATCGGCGGCGTCTCGAACAATCGGCTCGCTCGCATCGAACCCACCATCGCCGACTCGCTCACCAACCTCGCCGCATCCGCGATCACGGCATCGCGATGGCCGAGATTGCTGCCAAAACTAATCAAACACTGAGCGATTTCGGACACGATTTCGAGCACGAGCCAGGGAGTCGATGAAATGCGGAAGCCCAAGCTTACCGCATTTCCACGCTGGCGGCGTCGGCTACTCCACCGTCACCATGACGAATCGGCTTTCGAGCGCCCGCAAATAGGCGTCGCAGACGTCGCGTCGGCACGACAAGATTGCCCGCTGGCCCTGCTTTCGTGACTCGATCAATTGGGCGGCCGCTAATTCCTTCAAGTGATGCGAGATCGTGGCTTGCTTGATGCTCAGATTCGCCACCAAGGTTTTGCAGGGCAATTCGTCTTTCTCCGCGATGCTGGCCAAAATCGCAAACCGCTGGGGATCCGCGATAGCCTTGCTAATCCGCTGGACCTGGTCATGACTGAGTTGAGAAATCGGGTCCATGGTTACGTCCGCTGATGCCACTGGGCTTGTGTTCGCTGGCGTCGGCCGGAAGTCTGGCGTCGGCCGGAGATGCGGTGCCGGCACCGATGCGGGCGGGAAGTCGCTCGCTTCCGAACTCGAGTCGGGCGTTTCAGCTGGCTCGACGTGAGACGTTCGCTGCTGGGTGGAGAATTGAATCGCGTTCATGCTTATTTCTGGGATAAATGAGGTGCCTAGACACTCTATTTGCACTCCCTTGCGCATTCCATCATTTTGTTCGAGAATGTCTGGAACGATTATTCCGATTTCCAATCCCGCTTTTTCCCGTTGACGATCCGCATGGACGACCCCACAGAGACGATTGAGCACACCGGTGACGAGATGTTCCGCACGGCGGTGGTGTTCGAGATTGCCTTAGGCGGACTCGCCATTTTGCTGGGGCTGACACTGGGGCCGGACGCTCGGCTGGGCATCCCGAAGCTGGAAACCGCGAATTTCTCGGCGATTGGACTGGCCTGTCTTTACGGGCTCGTTGCCGCCATCCCGATGTTGATCGCGATCGAAATCCTGAAACGCGTCCCTTGGAAACCGATTCGCGAACTCGAGGCTCTGAGCGACGAAGGCGGCGTGCTGAAGTCGCTCCTGAGTCTCTCCAAGGGGGAGTTGTTGGTGATCAGCCTGTGTGCCGGTGTTGGCGAAGAATTGCTGTTCCGCGGCTGGTTGTTGCCTTGGTTGGCCGGCGACTCGATGGTGAGTTTCTCGCTCGCTGGTTCCTCGCTGCCCGATGTCACAGCCGCCCGCGACGCGAGCCCGTTGAGTTTCGCCAGTGTGAGCCAGCTTCGCCCTGAATTCTGGTTCGCGATGATCGGCTCATCCGTGGCCTTCGGTCTGGTGCACCCGATGACGAAGTTGTACATCGTCATCGCGGCGATCATGGGACTGTACTTTGCCGTGCTGTTCGTGGCGTGCGGGAACCTCATCGTCCCGATCATCGCCCACGCAGCCTACGACGCCGCACAATTGCTGCTCACGGCATGGCAAGACCGCCGCAAAGCCGTCGCGCCGTCCACGTGAACTCTGGCGATTTCCTCCACAAACGGTCCTTAACTGCGCTCGCGTCGGCGTTAAAATACATCGCTTACCCATTGCCGAGATCGTCCACGAAAGTCCCCACCATGCGATTTGAATGTAACTCGATCTTCTATCCGAAAGCGACGGACCCGACTCACTACATTAGCACCAACGAGATTGACGTTTGGTGTTCCACCGTCGGTGACGAGCCTGCCGTCGCCGCCCGCTTGGCCGTCGATTATCTCGACATCGCACGTGCGGTGAGTGCCGGCGAAAGTATCCTTCATATCTGTGACGCGGACTCGGCGGGATGGATGAATGTCTACGAAGCGACCATCGAGCCGGACATCAACTTCCTCGGAATTCGCGAAGACTTTGGCTTCGACGATCCCGTTTTCGGAATCGTTTTTATTCATGGTGCCGTTTTCCATCGGGACGTGCTCGAGTGGCGTCAATTCATCCTCGATACCATCTGTCACATGTTCCCGCCCGATACCGCGACGGTGATGTGGATGCACACGACGGATCTAGAACCCAAAGAGTTGGCCAGCCTCGGATTTCGTAAGATCGCTGGCACGGAACTTCTGTTCCGCCCCAACATGCTCGAGAACGACTATTCGGCGCTCAACGATCGCCGAGATCCCACCGACTTGGTTGTGGCCGAGGACGCCCAGGACGACGTCGACCAGCAGTGGTCTGATCTCGATGATTCTGGATTGTCACACTTTGATGATGAAGAGTGAATGCGAGCTCCTCGCTCTTCAAGATTTTTAGTGGCTGACGTCAAGGTTCGATGCACTCACTTACCGAAACTGGATTCCACGACGGCACCGTGGCTAGGGCACGATGATTCGCTCTGTGTCCCGATCGAAACAACGAAACGATACCCGAAGCGTGCGAATTCGGAATTTTCGGTTCGATGACGTGATCGGCTTTCGACGAACGCGAGATCACGGAATTCTGGACCAAAAACAGAGTTCTGGACCAAATACGGTGAACCCAACGGATGACGAGGGGAAGTGCTCAATAACGGTTGGTGACGAATACTGGTTACGAATACTGGTTACGAATACTGGTGACGAAGCGGAACGTAATTTCCAATCATCGTGCCGAGCAATCACCCCTGGGTCAGACCTTCCAATCGAGTCCTGACGGTAATTCGTTGAGATTTCGGCAATGGCCAGCGGTGACGACGAGCATGTCTTCGACCCGCACGCCGCCGTCATTTCGGCCGTAGAGACCGGGTTCGATGGTGAAGACTTCACCGAGCAACATTTCGCCGCCGCCGTGGTCCAAGAGGATGGGCTCGTGCACGTCCAAGCCGATGCCATGGCCGGTACCGTGCTGGATACTCGGTTCATCGGTGATCGTGCCTCGCGAGATCTTATAACCATGACGTAGCAGCGACTGTTCCGAGGCGACGTGAACACTCTCGGCCGTCGCGCCGCAGCGGAGAGCGTTGGTGGCGGCTTGTTTCGCATCCAGCACCGCGCGGTGCATGGCGAGGACGTTGTCCGACGGTGTTCCGTGGACGACGGTTCGGGTGCAATCACCCCAGTACATCGTCGCGTCGCAGCGTGGAAACAAATCGACGATAACGGGAACGCCGGTGCGCAGGGCCCCGGTGCCGGAGTGGTGGCAATCGGCAACGTGGGGAGCGGTGGCGACGATCGCGCCGTGGCCCATCGAGAAGCCGCGTTGGAGGAAAGCGATCGCGGCCATGTTCTTCATGCGTTCACTCGTGAGCACCTCGCTTTGGTAGGTCAGCGTCCCGTCAGCACTGGTGCTCGCGCCGGCGATGATTTCGCACAATTGTCGCATCACCGCTTCCGTCACCCGTTGTGCTTGGGCGAGCGACTCAATCTCATCCGCCGACTTGGTGCGGCGATCGATCACGCCGAGTTCGGCATCATAGCGCAGCTCGATTCCTTGCTGGCCCAAGTAATGCGCAAAGATGTAGGGCAAGCTGCGATCGACGTCGATGCGTTTGATTCCCGCTTGGTGGCACCACTGCGCGACGGCTTGCGCGGTGGCCGTCTCGCGGTCCGCATCGAGGCCACCCTCGGGTGCATTGTCGGCGGGACAGGTCACGCGCGAGGCGGCGGACTTTTGACGGACACGATCCATCTCCAGGTCCCGCACGATCGCGATCGTCTCGTGGTCCGTCGCGATCCAGGCCGCGGGGTCACCCAGGGCGACTCCGAGTCGACGAAACAACGTGGCGTTCTTGGCGGCGAAACCGGCAAATAATTGGGGCATGTTCGATGTCTCAAAGGAGTGGTAAGAAATTGGCGAACAGCATCGTGACCGCGAGCGCGCTGATGCCCATCGCGGTACTCATGGGCGATACGGTGAGTAAGCCTTCGCGTTCGGTCATGCCGCTCATTTTGCACATCACCCAGAAACCGCTGTCCGTCATCCAGGCGATTGGCTTACTGCCGGCGCCGATGGCCATGGCTAGGTACACGGGATGAAACGGCAACCCGTCGGCTTGAGCGAAGCCTTGCAGCACGCCGGCGGCGGTAATCATGGCGACGGTGCTGCTGCCCTGCAACGTGCGGATCGCCGTGGTGACGAGGAACGCGATCGGCAACAACATCATCAGCGGCACATCGCTGGCCAGGGCACTGACCGCGTCCGCGATGCCGGCTTGACGCAACATCGCGCCGAACGCACCACCGGCGGCCGTGATCAGAATGATATTGCCAGCGGCCCCCAACGAGCGACTGATCAGCGACTTGCGTTTCGCGACGTCGATGTAGCGGAACAATCCGAGCGAGATCACCACGGCGATGCCGAGCGCGACATTCTTGTCACCAATACTTTGCAGCAGCACCGTCCACGGTGATTCGACCAAGCGGTCGGCATCCAGCATCGAATCGACCACGGAGGCGGCCGCGATCAACAGGACTGGCGTGGCGATCGGCAGCAGTGCCAACCATAGCGGCGGTGCCGAGGCCAGATTCTCGGGCTGCGACAATTCGTCCGCGTCGGTCCCAAAC
>JBBSJZ010000177.1:0-10484 GCA_038256795.1 Pirellulales bacterium
AAGACCAATCACCTCCGGTTGCACGATAGGCCCCTCACCCTAGCCCTCTCCCCAATCGAAGCGATGGGGAGAGGGGACAAAAGCGGGTCGGCTCAACCTAGGCTGGATCGTACGCTTGGCTGCCCATTCCTTGGCCGCGGGGGATGAACTTGCACATCAGGATCCCGAGGAAGTAGAGCACGCAGAGCGGCACCGCCATCGCGATCATGCTGGTCACGTCCGCGGGTGTTAACAGCATCGAAATGACGGAGATCGCGAGGATTGCGATCCGCCAGCTATCGATGTACTGCTGTGTTTCGATGATGCCGATGCGTTGGATGAACAGCATCACGAGCGGCAATTGGAACGCGATGCCGAAACCGAGCGGCATGAGCAAAACGAAGTTGATGTAGTAGGTCAATCGCGGCTCGACGGCGACATCGAGGCTGCCGTTGAAGGTCAACAAGAAGGATAACACGTACTGCATGACCAAGAAGAACGCCAGCAACACGCCACTGATGAACAACGTCACGCTCACCGGCAAGTAGATGTAAACGTACTTGCGTTCATGGGAATGAAGTCCGGCGGCCACGAATTGCCAGAGATGATAGAAAATCATCGGCGAAGCGATCACGGCGCCGACAACCAATCCCGCCTTGAACCAAATCATGAATGGCTCTTCGATTTTGAGGGACGACAGCCCCACTTCGCTGCGGCGCAGTTGGACACGCGGCGTCAGTTGCGATGGATCGGGCAAGTCCTTGACCAGCTTCGCCAAATCAGCGGCCGGTACATGCTCCAATTTCTTGGGTTCGGCCGTGTCCAAGTTCGCGGCGGTGCTAGCCGCGGACGCCGCGGCGGCATCGACGAGCGCCGGAGTTTGGAACTCATCGGGAATGTCATAGACGACTTCCCACACCAACCCGCTTTCCTTCAGAAAAGTTCTCAGCAATTGCACCTTCGACTCTTCGGAACCGGGGTCGAATCCGAATCGAGTCAAATCGCGGTCGGCATTGAATTCTTGGATCGCCGCCTTGAGCGGTGCTTGGACATAGCGAATGACGGGGTTGGCACAGAAGCCAAGTCCGATGGTCATGCCGGCGGCAAGCCAAATCAATGCCTTGACGAGCGACGAGCGGAGTTCCTCGAGGTGCTCGCCGAATGTCATCGTCGAGTTGTCGAACAAGTCGTCTTTGGCGTTGGCGAATCGATCCAGTGAAACCATAAGACGGAAGCTCGAGAAGGACGTTGATACGAAAAAAGCTGGGGCGCAGACACTTGAGCTGGTGAAGCCCTGGGTTGTCACCGACGAAACCGTGATCGCCGAAGCGGTTCACACGCACGTCAAGATGAAACGCAGGACTGGTTTTGTCGACAACCGGTCACCGTTAAGATCGCAACACGCTGGAAGAAGCGTTTGCGGCTGAGACATCCAGTGTAACTACTGCTGGGATTTACGCCTCCCCCAGATTCCTTCAATCTAGGCGTCCGGTTCTCTTTTATCCTCCACCTCTCGCTTTTTCTCATCCCGATAGGGATTTCAGCCATTAGCCGGTGGTTTGAGCGAAGCGAACACCACCGGATAGCCAACCCATGCCGACACAGCCACTTCGATTTACCCCGCTGATGAAACGTCTGATTTGGGGCGGTCGCCGGCTCGGCGATGTGCTGGGCAAGGCGATCGGGCCGGAGTCCGACTACGCCGAGAGCTGGGAAATCGTCGATCACGGTTTTGACCAAAGCGTCGTCGCCGAGGGACCGTTTGCCGGCAAGACGCTTCATGATTTGGTTCGAGACCATCGCCCGTGGTTGTTGGGCAGCCGATCGACGGCGACGACATTTCCGTTATTGCTGAAATACCTGGATTGCCAGCGGGTGTTGTCGGTCCAGGTTCATCCGGAAGATTCCTATGCCAGCCGGATGCCCCAACCCGATCGTGGCAAGACCGAGGCCTGGTACGTGATCGATGCTGCCCAGGGAAGCCGCATCTATGCGGGCTTGCGTGAGGGGGTAACGCGGTCACAACTGGAGCAAGCGATCGAAGCCGGGACGACCGAAACGCTGCTTCATTCATTCGAGCCGACGGCGGGCGATTGCGTGTTCATCCCGGCGGGGACCGTCCATGCGATTGGTGGCGGGTTGCTGGTGGCTGAGATCCAACAATCCAGCGACACGACGTTCCGAATTTTTGATTGGAACCGCACGGACGCGTCGGGGAAATCGAGAGAATTGCATGTTGCACAGTCGTTGGAGGTGATCGATTTTGGCCGTGGCCCGGTCAACCCGATATCGATTACCGGTCCGACGAGTGGTTGGCAAACGCTCGTGCGATGCGACAAGTTCGAGTTTTCGTCACTGTGCGGAGCCACGGCGGAGGTGGCCGGCGATGGCGTTTGTCACTTGCTCACGGCATCCCGAGGCTCGGCCAAGATCGTGACTGCAGCCGGCGAAATCTCAGTCTCGCTCGGCGAAACGATCCTCGTTCCGGCGGCGATGGGCGTGATTCAGTGCAGCGTGGATGAGGCCTCGTGCTTGCTGGAAATGCGACCGGTCGAATGATGCAACCGTCACGCCTGGCATCACCGTCGAATGATTGGCTAGCATTTTTGGTGGCGTTGTGAAACCGCTGGGGTGGGCTAGTCCGAGCCGTCGATACTGAGCCATGACTCGGTCTGTGTTGCTCTCCCCAGGCGGAACGCAGGCGAGCGGCTCGAACCCGAAACTCGTCTAGGCTCGGTGACGCTAGAAAGCGTACCGTGGCGTGAATCGAGGGGGTTTTGGCGAACGGATTCAAATCCCTCCCCCCCACCATGGATCTGGCGTCATGCGACATCGCATCATCACATTCTCGATCATTTTCCTGTCATCGCTCGCGGTGTTCACTGCGGGCGGCTGCCGAGCTGGCGGTTTCCTGCCACCGGCTGGACCGTTGGCGGGCCAGCAGGCCAACGCGGTGATTCACGACCCATTCCCACAGGGCGATATCGGGCCTAACGACCTCGGCTCGCGTCCGCCGAGTTACCAAACGCCATTGCCGATGCCGGTCCGCAATCGGATCGTGCCCGACGCGATGCCCTGGTTGGGCCGGTAGGTAGAGGTTGCGGATTGGAGATTGAGACGCTAGGTGTCGGGTTGGAGGAAAACTCGGTAGCCTGTAGCTTCGCCTCTCAACCTTTTTCCGAGTTTCTGCACCATGGTCCGTCGGCCCAAGTCCGCTTCCCCGTCCGCATCCGCTGGACCGCCGCTGGCTGCTGGAACGAAAGGTCCCCAGCGGCTGCAACGCGTGCTCGCGTCCGCCGGGTTTGGTAGCCGTCGGCAATGCGAGGAGTTGATTGAGACGGGACGGGTCCATGTGGATGGCACGATTGTTGAAAAACTCGGCACGGTCGTTGACCCTGAGACGGCCAAAATACTGGTCGATGGCCAGCCACTCAAACGCCAAAAGCTCGTTTATTTCGCCGTCAACAAGCCCGTCGGCGTGGTGACGACGAACGCGGATCCGCAAGGACGTCCGCGGGTGATCGATTTGGTTCCGCCCAACGAACGCGTCTTCCCCGTTGGCCGTTTGGACTTGAGCAGTGAGGGCTTGATCCTGCTAACCAACGATGGCGAATTGGCCCAGCGGCTGGCGCATCCGAAGTTCGGCATCCAGAAGGTTTATCGCGTCACCGTGGCTGGGAAAGTCGATTCCCAGGCTCTGCGCAAGATGCGTGAAGGTATCTACATCTCCGAAGGTCACGTTCGCGTCGATGGTGCCCGCGTGTTGAAGGCCAAGGCCAAGGCGACTGAGATGGAAATCACGCTGCGTGAAGGCAAGAACCGTGAAATTCGCCGAATTCTGGCCCGACTCAGCCACAAAGTGCAATCGCTCCGCCGCATCGCCATCGGCCCACTGCGGTTAGGTGATATGCCCGCCGGCGCGTATCGACCCCTTACTCGCGACGAACTCACGAAACTGCAGGCGGCCTCGGTCGTGCCACCGCCCGTGCGCGAGACCCAGGCGGACGCTGCGGACAAACCGAAACGCTCCGGCCCCCCCAAGCCGTCCGATCGACCCCGTCGCACATCGTCAACCCGCACGTCGTCAACCCGCACGTCGTCGACACGCACGTCATCGACACGCACGTCAGCATCCCGGACGGGCAGCAGCAAGACGGAGTCGAGCCGCGGTGATGATTCCAACCGCACTGAATCGAGTCGTCGTACACCGAAACCGACCAAGGCATCTCAGTCGACACGCGTGACGAAATCATCACGCCCAGCCAAAGCGACCAAAGCCGGTAAGCCAGGGGCCGGTGACATCGTCATCCGCATCGGTCAAGAAGCACGCGTCGGTAAAGTGATCGGAAGCGAGCCGGCTCCGACCCACAAAACCTCCAAGCGAGAGGCCGCCGCGAGTCGCAAGGGCGGAAAGCGAAGCGAGGATTCGTTGATCGTGCAGCGGCGTACCGCGGGCAAGAAATCTGCCCCGCCGGCCGCTGGAAAAAAGTCAGCTGAATCAAGATCGCCGAAGAAACGCACGCGTTAAAATCATGTCGAAATTGCATGCTGACTATTACGCCGATGCGATGTCCCAAGTGGATACTCCCATCGTGGTCAACGAGTTGATTGCGGAATCAACTTATCGTCTTCGCGTGCGCGCTCCGCAGATTGCCTCGAGCGTCGTCCCCGGCCAATTCGTGATGATCCGCATGCACGGTGTCGATTCACCGCTCATCGGCCGTGCTCTCGCCGTTTACGACGTGCAACTCGATGCCGAGGGCCGAGCGGCGTTTGTCGATTTAGTTTACCTGCGCAAAGGCGCGTTCACTCGCGTGCTAGCTTCATCGCAGGTCGGCACCCAGGTAACGCTCTGGGGGCCCCTTGGTAACGGCTTCCGAACGTCATCGTGCGATCGATTGATCATGGCCGCAGGCGGTATCGGGCAAACGCCGATGCTATTGCTGGGGCGGAGTGGGTTAGGTCACTATCGCCGGGATGATTCGCTGCCGAGCCAGCCGTGGACCAAATCGGTCGAGCTGGTTTATGGAGCTCGTCGCAGCAGTTTGTTGGCGGGCGTCGATGACTTTCGCGCGGCTGGTTTTGACGTCACGCTTTGCACGGACGACGGCTCAATCGGTACCCGAGAACGTGTCCCCGATGTCCTCGCCAAGCGACTCGATCAACTCACGCCGGGTGAGTCGGTCCGCGTCGTCACTTGCGGGCCCGAGATCATGATGGAGAAGGTGGCTGAGGTTTGCGCAGCTGCCGGAATTGATTGCCAAGTTTCGATGGAAACGCCGATGGCTTGCGGTATCGGCATCTGTTTCTCCTGCGTCGCGAAGGTGCGGCAAGACACACCGACGGGCTGGGACTACAAAAGAACGTGCGTCGAAGGTCCGATCTTTGACGCTGATCGCATCTGTTGGTAAGGCGAGCGGCAGCTGTTTTCCTACTCCTCACCCTACCCTCTTTTTTCCAACGAAGCGTTGCGGGAGAGGGTACGAACGAAACGTCCGCTCGCCTGAACGTCGGGCACTTTTTTTCTCACGATGCTGAGCGCTGGAGAGGTCGCGGGCGTTAGCGGTAAAACGAACCGCTGGCACCGGGAGCGCTGTAGTTGTCCGCCGGGTAGCCCGTCGCACCCGAGACGCTTCCTGGCTTGTAACCGGAGGTGGGCGGCGCCGCATTGGTCTGGCTGGCGGTCGAAAACGCTGGCGTGCTTGGGGCCGAGATGGCTGCGGTCGCAGGAGCCGCGAAGCCGCCCGTCGTCGTGGAGGGCGGAGTCGTCACAGCTGGCGGAGGTGTGCTCGCGGTAGCCCCGATCGGCGGCATCGCGAATCCACCGTTGGAATTCGATGGAGCGGCGTCCGAACCCGGTGAAGTCGGCAGCGCAAACGATGGGGTCGTGGTCGGTGCCTTCGGTGCAGTCGTCGCCGCTTGACTGAACAGATAGCCCGACGGCTGGGATGGTGGCGTCGATGGTGCAGCCGGCGGAGTTGTTGCGGCGGCCCCCCATGACGCGTACGCAGGCGCCGCAGCGGGTTTGGTAGGCGGTGGTGATTGGGCGTACGCTGGCGTGTTGTAGCCGACCGATTGGGCGCCGTTTGGCGTCGGTTTACTCGTTCCTGGAGGCGCGTAGGCACCATTGGCTTGAGCCGCAGCGTAGTTGGTCGTCGACGCCGTGGGTGCGGGTGGCGTCGTCGTGGTTGACGAAGCGAGTTGGGCGCTGGTTGCTGACTTGGTCGGTGCCGTCCCTCCGGCGATCGACGCGATCGCTTGGGGCGTGACACCGGTCGACGGTGGCATCGGATACGTCGTCGTGGGTCCGGCGCCCGCGAGCGTCTCGGGAGACGGTTCGCGATTGAATCCGAACATATTCATTTTGGGCATGCCACTACGGCAACCGCTGATAGCCAGCGCGGTGACGGTGCTCAGGGCGAGCACGAGCAATGGTCGGTGATTCACGATCTTCTGCATCCCTGCTAGCGTTCGGCTTTTCTGAAGGACCCAATCTGCAACATTGATGACAACGAGAAGGACCCTTCTCGTTCATCGGTCGTCATGATCCGCAATTTCAACCAATCTGAAATCATTGCTGCATTTTGAAGTGAGCAAGAACTTCAAGCGTTCGACATCCGTGTCGTTGAAAATGCCTTGCTCGCGGACCCTAAAACGCCGCGCCACGCGGTGTCAATGTCAACTCTCGCGTTTATTCGACGCGCTCGAGTTTCATCGCCAGCATCTTTTGCCGCGGCAGCTCACACGGTGGCAACTTCGCGAGCGCGAAAACGCTTATGATGCTACGGAGGTTTTAAATTCTTCCGTTAAATTCAGTGAATCGACATGGCGAAGATCGCGATCATCAACCCAGCGTTCGAGGTGTCGTATTGGGGACTCGAGCACGCCCAGCAAATGATGGGCAAACGGGCGAACATGCCCGTTGCCAGCTTACCGCTCCTGGCGGCGTTAACTCCCGCCGAGCATGAGGTGACGCTGGTCGACGAGAACGTCGAAACGCTCGACTATGACGCGCTTGCCAAGTTCGACATCGTGGGTCTCACGGGGATGAGTGTGCAGCGATTTCGAATGGACGAGATCGTCGATGAACTGAAATCCCGCGGCGCCTTTGTCGTCATCGGTGGTCCCTGGGTCACGGTCGAAGAAGCCTACTTTGATGATCGCGTGGATGCGATATTTATCGGTGAAGCGGAAACGACGTGGCCGCAGTTTCTCGAGGACTGGAAAACCGGCACGCACCAACATCGTTACGAGCAAGCTGACAAGACGGACATGTCGACGGTGCCGACGCCGCGCAACGACCTGCTCAAAAACGAGTTCTACAACCTCGGGAATTTGCAATTTTCTCGCGGGTGCCCGTTTCAGTGCGAGTTTTGCGACATCATTGTCACATTCGGTCGCAAGCCACGTATCAAACAAGCTTCGCAAATCATCAACGAACTGGAAAACCTCCGACAACTGCGCATCCGCATTGCCTTTATCGTCGACGACAACCTTGTCGGCAATAAACGCGGCATCAAGCCCGTGCTCGAAGAGGTCGCGAAGTGGCAAGAGAAGCATGGCTACCCCATCGTCTTTAGCACCGAAGCGTCGCTGGATATGTGCGAAGACGATGAATTGATGGAGTTGATGGCGCGATGCAATATTCAATCCGTGTTCATCGGTATCGAGAGCCCGGACGAAGAGTCCCTCAAGGAGACCAAGAAGTTCCAAAACGTCCGCGCTCGCGGTGGCACGTTGCTCGAAAAAATTCACCAGATTCAAGACTTCGGCATTGAGGTTTGGTGCGGACTTATCGTCGGCTTCGATAACGACACGCCGCAAATTTTTGCGACCCAGCAAAAGTTTTTGAAAGAGTCACGTATTGCACACGCCATGATCGGATTGCTGCACGCGATCCCCAAGACACCCCTTTACGATCGACTCAATCAAGAAGGCCGACTCGATCTCGCCGTCGAACACGAGTTCGGGACGAATGTGATTCCGAAGGGGATGACCCGCTCAGAACTGCGCGACGGCTATCTCGAGACGATGCGTGACGCGTACGAACCGCAGGTTTACTTTGACCGGCTCGATCAATTGTTTGTTCATGACAAGTTTCGATTTCGAACCTTCGAGACCCCGTTCTTTCGCAAACACCCCATCTTGAAACTACGTCACTACGCGTTCTTCGTCGCCGGATTCATCTTCGTGTTCTATAAGCTGATGCGCGGCGTGCCCGATGCCGGTCTGCGCCAGATTTATCGCAAGCGTATTTTCAATGCCATGCGGAAGCGATGGAATTATCCGCCGGTGAGTTTTTTCTACGCGATCAAGTGCGCGATGCACTACCACCACCACAAGATGACGACGGACATGATCGAGTCTCCCGAAAAATTCGTTTCTTCGTACGGCAAAGCGATGCGGACGGACAAGAAGCAATCGTGCAGCAAGCCGCAGCTCGTCGCACTTGGCGCGACATCCAAGAGCGAGGCGGCGACCGTTCACTAGGACACGTCTCTGGCTATCCAGGGGTGTTCGCTTCGCTCAAACCACCGGCTAATGGCAAAATAGAAAGGTGTAGGACAGGGACTCAGTCAACCACCCCCACCCGAGCGGAGCAGCGGCGAACCGGTGCCGACTGCTCACCAAAGGAGGGGGTAATTGAGCACATGATCGACACCGTAGTGGCTACCTGTATTCCTTGTATTCAGGGGCCGAGAGCTTGAAATCACTCCTCGGCCTATTTACGCTGGTGTTACTGGGACTGGTTTTATGTTCACAGCTTCGCACCGCTGGGTGAATCCAGATCGCGGAGCATTGGAGATACGCATGCGTTCGCTTGGTTTTTTCGCACTGATGTTTCGCCTAGCGGTAGTCTGCTTGCTGGTGTGGATCAGTGTCGATCGAGCACAAGCGGGGCTGATCGCCCAACGGGAATCGTTTGACAGCGGCTCAAGATTCACAGCATTTTCATCGCCTTCGTTGGCTGGCTCACATTGCGAGATGTGTGGCTGTGCCCGAAATCTGCCCGTTCAAACGCGGCAATTTTTGACCGCGCCGAACATCGGCTGCGTCGACCCATGCCACAACTGCGGGCCCATGCTTGCGTGTGATCCCTGTGCCAATTGCGATCCATGTGATCCCTGTGGAGATCCTTGCTGCGCCACTCCGCGTGAATGCTGCTGCCACGAATCCGCACCGCCTTGCGGCTGTGGAGCGGGGGGCGGATTGTCGGGAATCGGCGGCGGTGGTTTGGGTGGTGGTGGAGGAATCGGTGGTGGCGGTATCGGAGGCTTCGCTTCGTTGGCCCCGTTCGCCTTGCTGGGTTTAATCGGCAGCAATGGTTCGTCCAACAATGGAAACGTTGTTTTCCCCGTTGACCCAGGCGGAGGTGGCACTGGCGGCGGAGGCAGTTCTGGAGGCGGCGGCGGCGGCACAGGCGGCGGAGGTTCTGGGGGCGGTAGCGGTGGAGGTACTGGTGGCGGAGGTGGCACGGGCGGTGGCGGAGGCACGGGCGGTGGCGGCGGTTCGGGCCAACCGGTTCCTGAGCCTGCGTCGGTTTTCATCTTCGGACTAATCGGAGCACTCTTCATAACATCAACGTTGCGACGACGACTGCTGAGCCGGTGTTCACTGCGAACGTCGGATCCTCGATTGGCTTTACCCGCACCTTGCGCGGCGATGAATAGGTTGTCGGTCGTTGGACGTTAGGGTCGAGTGTCTCGATTGGCCCGCGTCTTGGCCGGCCGACGTTGACCGATGTGGTATCGGGTCGGCCTCCGACGCGGCGGAATTGGGCACCGTCGCATTTCCGCCTCTGAATGGTCACCAATCCGCTTGGGTGGATTCTATTTCGCGTGGCTTGCGGCACCGCGCCTACTTGCTGCGGTCGACGGTGGATGGACGAGTCACGGGCGTCTTACCGCTCAATCTCGTCAGCGGTCCATTGTTCGGGCGTTTTCTCGTCAGTTTGCCGTACATCAACACCGGCGGCGTGTGGGCGGCGGACGCTGTGTCGGCGAGTCGGTTGGTTGACGCGGCATGCGATTTGGCGGACCAGCTAAATGTTCGCTACCTCGAATTGAGGCATGAGCGTCCCGTTGAACATGCGAAATTGAATTTCCAGCGGACGGAAAAGGTTCACATGCGACTTCGTTTGCCCGCGTCGAGCGACGAATTGATGGCTGGATTCAAGTCGAAGCTGCGCAGCCAGATCAAGAGAGCAGGCGAATTCGGTTCGACGATCCACTGGGGACGCGATGAGTTGCTGAGCGATTTTTATCGTATTTTCGCCCGTAATATGCGTGATTTGGGCACTCCGGTTTTCTCTCGCGGCCTCTTCGAACAAGTGCTCACCCACTTTGGCGATGCGGCGGAGATATGCGTTGTTCGAGCCCAGGGATCGGCGATTGCTGCCGGATTACTCGTTCATGGCGAGAATTACACCGAGGTGCCGAGTGCCAGCAGTTTGCGGGAATTCAATGCTTCGGGCGCCAACATGATGATGTACTGGCATTTGCTCG
>JBBSJZ010000178.1:0-10367 GCA_038256795.1 Pirellulales bacterium
AGGTGACCTATCCCGACGGGACGCCGGTGGCGATCACCGACGCGGCGTCGAAGCGACTGGAAGCGGCGATTTGGCGCGTGACCCAGAAATCGATTGATGAGGGTTTGACGACCGATCCGACTGGTTTCGTGAAAGCGGTGCAGCGGACCGTGGGCTCGTCCGGAGACGACGTCAATGCGAGTCCCGCGAGTCATCTCGGCGGCATCGTCGTCCAGCTCAATGAAATTTCCGAGCGGACAGTTTCGAGTCTCGATATCGTCCGCATGTGGCGCGAGGAATCGGGGCGTTTTCCCGGCACCGAGGCGGTAGCTTTTGGCGCTTCGCCGCGCGGACCGGCGTCGCTGCCCATCGAGATTCGTCTGATGGCGACGGCGGAAAATATGGACCAAATGGATGCGGCGATCGCGGCCTGTAAGGCCAAGTTGGCTGAGTACCCGTACGTGTTCGACATTGCGACGGACACGCGCCAGGGCAAGTGGGAGTATCGCATGAAGGTTCGCGACGACGCCAAGGCGATGGGTATTTCGCTCGCCGATGTCGCCAGCACCGTGCGAGCATCGTACTACGGCGAAGAGGTGATGCGGTTGCAGCGAGGTCGTTACGAAGTACCGCTCCGTGTCCGCTACCCGCGAGAAGACCGCAATACACTCGTCAGCTTCAATGGCATCCGCATCCGCAATGGCGACTCCTTCGAACGACCGCTGAGTGAAGTGGCCGACGTCGAGGTGGCACGCGGCTATTCGGAGATTCGCCGCGTCAATCAAATGCGCAGCATCGGCGTCGTCGCGGATGTCGATGAGGACAAGGGCAACGCGTTCAATGTGGTCGCGGACTTGCGAGCCAACTTTGTCCCTCAGTTCGAGCAAGACTTCCCCGGCATCCGCTTGGTGTGGGCGGGGCAGCAGGAACAAACGACGGAGACGGTCAACAGCTTAACGATCGGTTTCGTCGTGGTTTTAGGCGCCATGTTTCTATTGCTCACGATCCAATTCGGTTCATGCTCGCAAGCAATCTTGATCTTGACCATCATCCCATTCGGGTTCATCGGCGCGATCATCGGGCACATCGTGATGGGAATTGAGTTGACGCTGTTCAGCATTTTTGGCATCGTCGCGTTGGCGGGCGTCGTGGTCAACGATTCGATCGTCCTCGTCGATTTCATCAACCGCCGCGTTCAAGACGGATTGCCCGTTCGTGAAGCGATCATGGACGGGGGGCGCCGCCGCTTTCGCGCGGTGTTGCTCACCTCCGTGACGACCGTCGCTGGCATGATGCCGATCTTGCTCGAACGCTCGCGCGAAGCGCAAGTCGTCGCCCCGATGGCAACGAGTTTGGTGTTCGGATTGACGCTGAGCACGATCATCGTCCTGGTGCTCGCGCCAGTGCTCTACCTACTCACCGCACGCTTTGCGCTCGAGGAAGAGCATGACGGGGCGGTTTAGCGCTCGAGCTTGTATTCAGCGATCTTACGATAGGCTGTCGCGCGGCTAATGCCGAGCATCTTGGAAGCGGCGGGGACGTTGCCGTCGGTTCGCTGCAGTGCTTTGGCGATCAACCGGCGTTCCCAGTCGCTGATGCAAAGCGTATCGAGGCGACTGACGCCGGCGTCGCGCAGACCGAGGTCCTCGGGGGTGATCTCCGGTTCATCCGCCATCACCACCGCGCTATCGATGACGTTACGAAGTTGTCGGACGTTGCCGGGCCAAACATACTCGCGAAGTCCCGTCATCGCCGCCGCGGACATTTTGAGCGAGGGGCGACCGTGCTGGCGGCGGAAGTGATCCAAGAAATGGTCGATTAGCACATCGACATCCTCGCCACGTTCACGCAGCGGCGGCACGAATAGCTCAAAGACACTCAAGCGGTAGAACAGGTCTTCGCGAAATTGGCCGGCGCGAACGAACTCCGCCAGATCGCGATTGGTGGCGGCAATGACACGCACATCAACGAGCACTTCCGTCGTCGCACCTACGGGCAAGAACGGATGTCCCTCGAGAATGCGGAGCAGCTTCGCTTGACCGTCGAGTGTCAACTCGCCGATCTCGTCGAGGAACAACGTGCCGGTGTGGGCCTGGCGAAACAATCCGTTGTGATCCGAATCGGCGCCCGTGAACGATCCCTTGCGGTGACCAAACAATTGACTCTCGATCAAATCATGCGGGATCGCGGCACAGTTCACGGTCAGCATCGGTCGTCGCGAGCGTTGACTCGAACGATGCACGGCCCGCGCGACGAGTTCCTTACCGACTCCGCTCTCACCGCGGATCAAGACGCTGCCGCTCGCCCGCCCGACCCGCTCTATCCGTTCCTTGAGCTTCGCCATGACGCGACTCGAGCCGATCAACTCGTCGGTGTCGGCGTTTTTCTCCGCGATACTCTTGCGTTCGCTGCGCAGTGAGTCGCGTTCGATACCACGAGCCAATCCCGTTGCCAATAAACGACCGGCAGCTATCGCAAGATCAAAGTGGGTCGATTCGAAACTCGGTCGGTGGCGATACAAGTGCAACACGCCCAAGTTGCCGTCGCCGGCATCGAGCGGAACGAACATCACGTCCGACCACGTCGGCTTCTCTTTGCCGATGGCTTCCTTGATCGCCGAATCACCACCGGGATCGTTGATCCAAATGGCTTCCGCTTCGTTGACGACCCGTTTCATCAAACTCCGAGTGAGCTGCAGCGATTCCTTCGAATCCGATGGTGAAATCCGTTGCGGTTTCATCCGCCCGTCACCCGCATCAAATGAGACTCCCACGACATCGGCAGCGGTGCGATCGCGAAGCAGATCAATGAGCGTGCCGAGGATCTCGTCGAAGTCAGCGTTTCTCAGCAGATGAAGACTGAGTTGGTAGAGGTCGAGCAGGTTCCCGATCGCGGGCGTCTCGACGAGGTCGTCTTCGTCCAAGTGCCGCGAGCGCTCGACGATTCGCACATCTTGGATGACGGTTTGGGTCATCGGGCTGTCACCAAACTGGTTCGGATCCGGCTCAATGAGCCACATTTCCGTCCCGCCGATCGTGACGATGGTCTGGTCCAACAAGCGAGCGTGGTCCGTTTTTTGGCCATTGACGAGCGTTCCATTGCGGCTGCTCGTGTCGCGCAAGTGCCAATTGCCATCCTCGAAATAGACCACCGCGTGGAACCGTGAGCTGACGGGATCGGTGAGCATGATTTCGCAACTCGTGCCACGCCCGACGTGCATCGGTCGCGATGCATCCAGCGGAAATTGCTTGCCCTTTTCGGGTCCGGTACGGACCGCCAAATATGCCACCATGACGAACTTTTTTCCCTAGATCGACCCCGTAACCCCAGTCCGTCTCAGAATGAGCGACGCGTCAGGTCGCGAAACGTCTCATTATAAGGCGCGTTCCGTTCGAGCGGTTGGGCCATCGAGAAAATTCACGACCGCTGAGTGATGAATTTGCGTCGGCCGAATCAAGCCTTGCTCAGATCCGGCATCTGCTTGCCTAAACATCCTTGAGCGGGATCAACGGCCGATGCTCGGCGAGCATTCGATCGAGCGACTTGAGTGCAACCGGTAGGGGCGAGCGAGATAGCAGGTAGTCCGACCACCAATCGGCGAGCACTCGCGACGTGGTCAGATCACCGACACGCCATAGTCGGCACGCGGCTTCGACGGGAAGTGGCTCACGGCGAACGAGTTCTAGCTCTGCGGCGACGGTGAGCACGATCGGTACCACCGCCAAACTCCAAGGCAACGAAGTCGAGCGTTCGCCCGAGACGCCGCGCGTGTGGCGGGCTATCGCGGCGTCGGTGATCAAGTACACCACCCGCAATACTTCTGGCACGGCCGGATCCGCGTCGGTGAGCATCGCCTCGATCCAAAACCGCGAGTTGTCGGGATCCGTGCCTCCGTCGCCTCCGAGTACCGGTTGGACGAGCATGCCGTCCAGCCGTGTTGGCCACCAGTCTTTGGGCGGACTTTTGTCCCAGACGAAATCGGCCACCGCCCGCAGCAGTCCGGGTCCATAAGCTTCGAAACGCTCGATCAGGGGCCGGCCGCGAAGCTCGAGTTGTTCCGCCAACTTGGGGAACCGCTGGGTCATCACGGTCCGGCAATCTCGAATTCGATTGAGCACGATCGAGCTCGTCGAGTCCAATTGCAATTCTGAACAACCGGCCGCCGCCAAGGCGATCTCACAGGCGGCTTGATCGTCGCGGTCGTCCGCGGCCTCGAGAATCAATCTTCGCCAGAAAACGCCCATGTCGAGCGACGCGGACAAGAGACGTCGGTTGATATCGGTCACCGCGGGGGCGAGCATCGACTCCGTCTTGGAGTCACTGCATCGCTCGCTCGTCGCGACAACGTACGCCGCGTGGATCGCGCTGAGCCGTGGTTGGGCCTTCCATTTCACGTTGACGATAGCAGCCAAGCGTCACTCCTCTTGCAAGTGATTGCGAATCCAGTCCTCAAGTTCCTCAAAGTCGACCGGCGGCAACTTCGACAGATCCGGCCGCAACTTCACGGCACCATGCAAGTAAATGTGATGCACTTCGGACTGGGACTTGTCCGTGTTCCAATGCAGGAGGACGCGAATGCAACGTGGCAATGAGCCACAAACTGAAACTTCGTAACCGCACAGCAGGGGTACTTCAAGCCATCCCAGTTGCCGGGCGGCCAGTGCGGGGAACTCGGCCGTGAGATCATTCGTGACGGTGAAGATGGCGCTGGCGAGGTCGCGGGCATCGATCCCGTTGCGACGAATCATCAACGCGATCAATTGCCGCGTCGCTCGCAGAATCTGGTCGCGATCGTCGATTTCGACTGTCGTCGCGCCCCGCACGCCCCGGCAAACCGTCATCACAGTGACACCTTCCCGCGACGAACGCGGCACTAAAATTGCAAAATAAAAAGCCTCTCATCGACCGCCGGGTGGGTGACCCTGATTCGGGTCTGGGTGCGACGGACTGCCTACTATAGAACATCGTTCCCGTTACCGATAACGGTACGTTGCCGAGAATTCTTGGCCACCGATCCTACTTGCTCACCACGAGACCACCGATGTCAGCCGATCGCACGCGCCACCAAGAAAAGATCATCAAGAACTATTACCGCAATCGCGACTCCATCGGATTGCAGAAATCGCTCGAAGCGGTGACCGAGCTGTACTTGAGTGAAGGCAAAAAACGGGAACAAGTGTGGAAGCGACTTGTCAGCCATCTGGAGAAAGTCGGTTTGAAACCGGACCATATCGAAGAGCTACGAACCAAGGACGACCCAGCGCTCGTTGCCGAAGTCCTCAAGAAGTTCGTGTGAGCGGTGTTGATGGGCCTGACCGAAGTCTCAATCCCCGGGCTTACGAAGCAAAATTCGGCGAATTGTCCTTCGCTTCCACCATTCGGAACCGCTCACGCCACAGCAACCGACGCAGCCAACTGGGCTTGCGCAAGTTCGGATCGTTGGCATCGATGACGTGCGTCTTGCCACGAGCCGTCCTCAGCAACAGCCGATCACCAGGAAGTGTCGAGTCGACCACCCAGAATTTATCGACGATGTAGGTGTAGGACTCACCCTTGGAACTCGCCATCACGTTTGTCGCACGTGGACCTGGAGTCGTGCTGCGTTTACTTTTTCGGTAAACGGCCCAGTCTCCTGGTTTCCAGTTTGGCTGCATGATCGTGACCTGGTTTTCGGTTCAAAGGGCGGCGACTTGAATGATTGCCGTAAACGCGATGTTTAGGCAAGCATAGCGTGCGAGGCTATTTCGATTCTAATCAATCAGCAAAATCAGTGCATAGACTGATATCCGCTTTCGCCGCCACATCGGACAAACTTTCCTCATTCGTACACTTGCTCTAACCGGCAAAGGAAAGCCGGATTGCACCGCAATACTTGCGGCAGCCCTGGCGAGGCCTATCATCGTTACAATACGAACCACGAAATCATTGCACCTCGGAGCCGCCGCACGTGATCCCCTCTCCATTGATTCTTGCCCAGTCGCCGACCCAGGTCGTCGTGATGGCAGCGACGTTCTTGGTCGTCTTTTTGCTTTTGATCCTCGGATTCTTTTTCATCCGTTACGGCAAGTTGTGGTTCCAAGCCTACATGTCGGTGGCCGATGTGAGCCTCGTCAGCTTGATTCGGATGCACTTCACCAAAGTCAATCCGAATATCATTGTTCAGGCGAAAGTGATGGCGGCCCAGTCCGGCATGAGTATCGATCGCCAGGACGGCATCAGCACGCGACGGCTCGAAGCCCACTACCTCGCCGGCGGTAACGTGCTCAAGGTGATGCACGCGATCATTGCCGCGCACCGCGCCGAGATCAAACTCGACTTCGACCAGGCGTGTGCGATCGATCTGGCCGGCCGCGACGTGCTGGATGCGGTTCAAACCAGCGTCTATCCCAAGGTCATCGATTGCCCCGACCCCAAACGCAGCGGCAAGACGACGCTCAGTGCGATCACCAAGAACGGCATTGAGCTCCGCATCCGCGCCCGCGTGACCGTTCGTACGAACATCGCACAGCTCATCGGGGGTGCGACCGAGGACACGATTATCGCCCGCGTTGGCGAAGCAATCATTAGCTCCATCGGATCCTCCGAAACGCACTTCAAGGTTCTTGAGAATCCGAACGTGATCACCCGCGTCGTGCTGTCACGCGGACTCGATGCACAAACCGCGTTCGAGATCGTGTCGATCGACATCGCCGACGTGGACGTCGGCGAGAACATCGGCGCTCGCTTGCAAACGGATCAAGCCGAAGCGGATACGCGCGTCGCTCGTGCTCAAGCCGAACGTCGTCGTGCCGAGGCGATCGCGGAAGAGCAAGAAATGAAAGCCAAAGTTGCCGAAAACCGTTCGGCCCTCGTCCTCGCCGAAGCCGAGGTGCCCATGGCAATGGCAGAAGCTTTCCGCGGTGGTCGCATCAATACGGCCCCCACGAAAATTTCCAGTTAACCGTGACGCGATCTTCGTACCGCGTCAAGTTTCCAGGCGGCGCCGGCTTCGATCTCGCCGGGATCGTCGACGAACCGCCCCAAGTCGTTTCGGGCCTCATTCCCGAAACCGAAGCGCCCGCACCCATCGCGGTGTTCAGCCATTGCTTCACTTGCAATAAGGACCTCAAAGCGATTGTGCGAGTCGCACGCGGCCTCGCGGCTCGCGGAGTGCGCGTGCTGCGGTTTGACATGACCGGACTCGGTGGTAGCGACGGGGATTTCTCACGCACCAGCTTCACGACCAACTTGAACGATCTCCGCGCCGCCATCCAGTTTGCGAGCGAGACACTCGGACCCGTCGGTGCGCTCATCGGCCACTCGCTGGGCGGCGCAGCATCGTTAGCATTCGCTGGCGGCCTCTCGCAATCTGACACACCCACATCGATCGGCTGTATCGTCACGCTCGCGGCGCCGAGCGATACCAAGCACCTCGCGGCGCTACTCGCGACCATGAATCCGGGAATCGAAGCCGATGGTATTGGTGACGTTGTGATTGGCGGCATTCGCTGGACCGTCCGCCGCGAGATGCTGGCTGACTTCCGCGGCCACGACCTGCCGGGTTGGGTCGCCCAGATCCGCCAGCGGCTGCTGTTGTTCCAATCACCCGATGACGGCACCGTGGGGCTGGACCACGCGCTGCGAATCATGTCGCTCGCACAATCGGCGAGCGGCGGACGAGGTACCGCGAGCCTCGCGTTGCTTCCCGGAGCCGACCACCTACTCTCAAACTCCGCCGCCGATCTTGACTACGTCGCGACCACCGCCGCCGCGTTCATCCACCGCTACGCCAGCGAATAACGGCTGAGATCCCTATCGGGATTTGTAGAAACGGCACAAAACTCGACGGTGAACCCTTGCTGTCTCGACCGGCTTTTCAGCAGACTAGCGGAGCGCTACCAGCGGATCTTCTATTCCGCCAGCGCCTTTTCAAATTGCTCGAGTTGCCGCAGCAGCGGTGGCGAGTGGGGCAGTGATTTGATGGCGCGGCGTTGCATCCGCACGGCGTTTTCGATGTCTCCGACGGCGAAGTAACAGCGGGCGCAGGTGTCCATCATCGCTTCGCTCGTGGGTACGATTTTGAGCGATTGCAGACTGTTTTGAAGCGCCAGTTGTTGATCGCCTTCAGTGTTGCTCACCAGCCAGGCGTAGCCATTGAGTGATTGCGCCAGATCGAGCTCGGCGGTGATGATGCCGCCAAAGTTACGCGATTGCGATCGCTTTTGCTGGACGTCATTCTCGCTGATGCGGATCTGGCGCTGCAGCAGTGTCATGACTTGCGATCGCCACGCGTCATCGCCTTCGAGTCGATACATCGAAATCAAAATGTCGACGTTCTCGTCGTCCAGTTCGAACGCTTTGAGAAATTTCGGCTGGGCGGCCGCAAAGTCGCCCGCCGCGACGTCGGCGAGGCCGCGGTGATACTCCAGCACCGAGGGGATACTCATGTACGGAACGTACCGGGACCGCAAGCGATTGGCGAATTGATCGTCGCTATCGATTCGTTGTTGCAGGGGTTCGAGCGTCGCGACGACCTCACGGTGGCGAAGCAATTCGGCGAGCATGGCAGCAAGCTGGGTGCGGGCGACAGCGGACGGTAGCGACGTGACCTCCAGCGAATCGATGATCTGCTGATACTCACGTTCGGCCCAGCGGAACAGACCTTTGTCTTGTAGTTCCTTGCCAATCTCGAGATGCGTCTGCGCGATTTCTTCCGCTTGTCGAGGCGAGATGACTTGCTTGGTATCGTCGTCTCTCGGCCCGTCAGTGCTGCTCGCATTGGGCAGCGAATTAACGCTGAGCGCTTGGCTGGCGAGTCGCTCCGCCTCTTCGACCTTGCCGGTGCTGATCAAGGCTTCGGCGGCGTTGTAGAGGAGTACCGGTTGTTGCTCAAACATCCGCGCGTGCAATTGACGCAGTTCGAGTACCAAGGAATGCAGTTCATGATCGATCGCCCAACTGCATGCGTCAATCAAGTCGCGAGTCGTCGGGGGGATCAAGTCCAAGTGCTCCGAGGCCAGCTTGATCGCCTCGTCGCGTTCACCGAGGGTCGCGGCGCGCGATGCACAAACACGAATCAACTCGAGCACCGTGGCCCGGCTCGTCTGCTGGATCGCGGTGGCATCGACATCACGACGTTGATCGTTGATCAGCTCACGCCACTTGTCGCTGCTGTACTCGCCCGAAGCCAAGTCCGACGCGTAAACGCGCAGCCAATCGGCGGCTTGGCGATCGTTCTCGCCGAGCACCTCGAGGACAATCTCGCTCTCGCGACGACGCCTGGTCTCGTCATCGCTCATCGGTTGCTGCATCAGCAACAATGCGGCTTGGCGGCTGAGCCGCAAACTGGTTTCGAAACGGGTCAGTCGAACGAGTGCTTCGAGTCCTTCGCGGTCCGCGAGTTCGCCGAGCAACTCCATCCGACTGGTACGTTCCACTTCGCTTTGGGCGCCATAATCGGCGAGCGCGTCGCGAACGGCGGCGGGATCGGACTCCTTGGACCAACTCACCATCAAACTGCTGACCAAATGCCGCGCCGACATCGCAATTTCGCTGTCCGGATGAAATTGAGCTTGATGCAGCGAATCGAAGGCTTCGAGTCCCAGTCGCTCGAGCATCTCCTTGGCCCGGGACCGAGTCGCATAGCTGGGACTACCCAGTCGCTCGACCCAATCTTGGATGCTCAGCGTCGTTCCAGATGGCGAACCGGCTTCGCTCGCAAATGCGGGGGTGACAGTCAGGGCGAGCAGTGAGAGGACCAGCGTCATCAGCAGGCGATGAGAATGTCGTTGTAGCATCATCCGTCACACGTCCAAAATCAGAGTGGGAACGCCGCGAGGCCAATCGCCACGTGGATACGATCGAGTCATCAATCGTAACCGCCCGAGCACTCACCGCGACACCCTTTTGCGAAACTTGTTGGCCCTCCCTTGTCACGGGACTCGCTACCCCACGGCAACGGATTGTCTTCATCGGAAAATATCCAAGAAAGACGAACTCTGGGCGAATTAGCTGCGACTGCCGACGGACTGACACGAATCGAAGTTTCATCGGGCGATGAAAGTCGCTACGATGCGGCGTTGATCGCCAAAGTTGCCCAAAACCCCACTTGTGCTGGCCGTCTTTACGACGGCTACCCGGATTCGCTTCGTATGAGCCGCCCCACCCGTCCTAATCGCTCGCATCGCGACAGCCTCGCTGGCAATCCCGGCAAAACCGACGTCAGCCACGAAACAACGCCGCCGAGCGACCCGGACGTTCGTACGCCCCAAGCCGCTTTCGCCGACAAAATTCGGCTCGGTGCCCAACGTGAAACCGTTGAGGCGTTCGTCGTCGCGTTCATCCTGGCGCTGCTGTTTCGAGCCTTCATCGCTGAAGCCTTCGTGATTCCAACCGGATCGATGGCGCCC
>JBBSJZ010000179.1:0-10353 GCA_038256795.1 Pirellulales bacterium
CTCAGCAGTTTTCGATCGGATTCGCGAGCGGGCGAATTCGCTGCCATCACGAGCAGGATGACATCGGCCCCGCGCGTGGCGGTGCGGATCTCGCTGCGTTGTCGTGCCGTGACATCGGCTTCGCTGTAGCCGGGGGTGTCCAGCAGGGTCACCACTTTGGTTGAACCGGGCAGTTCGAATGCCACTCGTTGGACTTGGCGAGTTTCGGGCAGGACACTCGTGGTGGCAACTTGGTTACCGACAAGAGCATTGATCAAGCTCGACTTGCCGGCTTTGACTTGCCCCATCACCGCCAGGGTGGTCGAGACTTCGTCGAGTGTCTCTAGCGAGGCGAGATCACCTCCGGCAGGATGCGCCGTCGTCGCCATCGACGCGAACCGCGTGCGGTAGCAAGCGGAGCCGCCGCGTAGCCGACCGCTATACATTTCGATCAGGTAATAACCCAGCTGGCGCAGGTAGCGCTGATAAAAACGTCTCGCCAATTCCTGTTGCAGTGCGACGGTAAGCTGGCCAGACTTTCGCCACAGCGGATACGCTAGCAGCTTCGTCGGGTTGATGATGGCCGACGCGATGTAGAACACTTTTTGAGCAACATCCAAGCCGCTGACGATCGCGGGAACTTGCTCGAGCTGGCCCACGGTCGCAATGTTGCTGCCGGGCACATGATCCAGCGTCCATTGCTCCAGGTCTTCCACTGCAAGATGGATCACGGTGAGCATCTCGACGAGCGTGAGCGGGTGAAACAGTTTCTCACCGCCCTCGGCGTGATAGTGACTCGCTAGTCGCTGGGCCAACGTATGCGCATCGGCGAGGTAGCGATTGAAATCGGTCAGCGCGTGACCGTTCACATCGTCAACTTCGGCCCGAAATGTTTCGACGACATTGATGGCAGCCGCATCACGGGGCGTCCAGAATTCGGGGGCCTGGAGCGGGCGACCGCTGACCGCACGATGATTCCGAGTGGGTTTCCAGCACTTGCCAATGCCCCAGGCGGAGAGCCACATCAGCGGCAGCACCCAAAATACACGGATGAGCCAGCCGACTTGATAGATCGCGATCCCGCCGATGATCACGTAGAGCCATACCGGCAAGGTCCAAAGCAGGAATAGCACGGTGAGCCGCGGACTGAGTTGTGCTCGCCATTTCATGTCGCGTTCCATAATTCATGACCGCGACGAAGCTGGTCGGCAAAGATGCGTTGCAGTTGTTCGGGGCTGGGGACGTTGCCATTTCTCAAGTCCGCGAAGTACCAATCCCAGGACATACCCAGCGCGTAGGTGAACGCGAACGAGCTCGCGGCGCCGACGGCCATTCCGGCGAAGGGAATGAACTTCAAGACGCCACGAAGCGCCAGACGCATGGCGACTCGCGATCCCGCGGCGCTACTGAGTACGGCCCACCGCGCGGCTGTAATTTCTTGGTCGTAGATCTTGGCGACTTTCATGGCGAGGTGCGTCTGGATGCCGAGGACCACGGGGATATCGACCCAGGGCATGGGGACGGCACCGGCGGTCGCGGCGAGCGCACTCGATGCGAGCACTTGACGACGCGCCTTGGTTTGCCGCGCGGCGGTGCCATCATGTCCATCCCTGCCCACCCGACTGAGCGCCAGGAGTGCTTGACGATACGCGTGTGGGAGCTGATCCAGGATCGCCGCTTTGAGTCGATCGCCGCCAAAATGGGGCTCCGCAAATCCATCTTCGAGCTGGGTCAGATCCACCGGGATAATGGCATCGTGGAGTCCCGTGAACTGTGTTCGTTTCTCAGCGAGCAGCGTCTCGAGCGCAGCCGGAACCGCTGCGCGAACCGCACCCATGCTCTCCGCAAACGGATCGGGGCCGTCCGATAGGTCAATCGTTCCCGTCGCTTCGTGGAGACAGGTAACGACGAGCAGGATGGGCCGCTCGGGCAAGGAGCGACGGATGTGCCGTAGCGGAGTGAGGATGCTTTCGAGGGCGTGATCGGCCGCACGCACGGTGACGATCATCAACTGTGTCGAGGTCGAAAACCGTTCAATATCCTGGCTCGGATCGTAACTCGCTTCCGCCAACCCACGGGTATCGATGAAGGTCAGCAGCGGTCCGTCGGAATCCGGGAAATCGAAGCGTCGCGAGGTGCTTGTCTCGGGTCGATATCCTTCGCCGATGGTCGCCGCTTCGGCGCCGGTCAAGAAGCGGACGACGCTGCTTTTGCCGCTGCCCGTTTTTCCGAACATCCAGATCGCGGGGATCGGTGCGCTGGCGAGCAGCGTTTCCCGCTGTTTTTCGTACTTCGAGTCGACCGGTGGTGTCGGGCCACGCCAATTCCACCAAGAATTTGCCATGAGTGAAGTCTATCCCCGGTTGGGCTTAGGGACGCGAGATCGATTGCCGCCGCCGGCACCTTTGCGGCCCTTGCGTTGCTTTCCGGTCGCGGAACTCGGTGTCTTGTCGAGTTCGATTTCGGAGAGCGGCTTGCCGATGTGGTCCTTCAACTGCAAGACGCGATCGCGGATCGATGCCGCACGTTCGAATTCGAGATTTTCGGCGGCAGCCAGCATCTCTTGCTCGAGTGCCTCGACGTACTCGAGGGTGATGTAAACCGCGTTCTGGTCGGCTTGCGCCGCTTCGTTGTTCTTGCGCCGCTTGGCCGCTTCGTTCTCGATGCCGGCGTGAAGTTTTTTCTTGATCGTGGCCGGCGTGATGCCGTGCTTCTTGTTATAGGCTTGCTGGACCGCTCGTCGCCGCTCGGTCTCGCCCATCGCTAACTGCATCGAATTGGTGATCTTGTCCGCGTACAGGATCACTTTCGAGTTAACATTTCTCGCGGCGCGGCCAATCGTTTGCACGAGACTCGTTTCGCTGCGCAAGAACCCTTCCTTATCGGCGTCGAGAATCGCCACGAGGGAGACTTCGGGTAGGTCGAGACCTTCGCGAAGCAGGTTGACGCCGACGAGACAATCGAAGTGGCCGGCGCGTAATTCTTGCAGCAAATCGACGCGTTCAAACGCATTGAGTTCACTGTGCAGCCAACGACAGCGGATGTTTTGTTCTTGCAAGTAAGTCGACAAGTCTTCGGCCAATCGCTTCGTGAGCGTGGTCACCAGCACTCGTTCGTCTTGAGCGGCACGCGAGCGAATTTGTTCGAGCAGGTGATTGACTTGTCCTCGCGCCGAGACGACTTCAATCACGGGGTCGAGCAAGCCCGTGGGACGGATGATTTGTTCGACGACTTCGCCGCCGGTGCGTTCCAGTTCGTAGTCGCTCGGCGTGGCGCTGACGAAACAAATTTGCTTGGTGGTGGCTTCCCATTCCTCGAACTTGAGCGGCCGATTATCCAACGCACTGGGCAAGCGGAAGCCGTGCTCGACGAGTGTCATTTTGCGGCTGCGATCGCCGGCGTACATCGCCCGGACCTGAGACACCGTGACGTGCGACTCGTCGACGAAGGTGATGAAGTCTTCGGGAAAGAAGTCGTACAACGTATCGGGTGACGAACCGGCGGGTTTGCCGGAAAGCGGACGACTGTAGTTTTCGATCCCTGGGCAATGGCCGACTTCGGTGAGCATCTCCAGATCGAATCGTGTTCGAGCGGACAAACGCTGGGCCTCGAGCAACTTGCCGCGGCTTTGAAACAATTCGACTTGCTCCTTGAGTTCTTCACGAATCATATGAATCGCTCGCTGGATACGATCCTCGGGCATCACAAAGTGCTTGGCCGGATAAATGAACACGTGATCGAGCGTGCGAATCGTTTCGCCCGTGACCGGTTTGATGATCGAGATTTGTTCGATCGTATCGCCCCACATTTCGATCCGGTACGCGAACTCCTCGTAGGACGGCCACAGTTCGATCGAATCACCACGAACGCGAAACTTACCTCGCTCGAAGGCGATATCGTTACGTTCGTAAAGCACGTCGACCATTTTGAGGAGCAAGTGATCGCGTCGCGTCGTCTCGCCCTTGTGCAGCCCGACGACGAGTTGCTTGTAGTCCTTGGGCGAACCGAGACCGTAGATGCTGCTCACGGAGGCGACGATAACGACGTCACGGCGGCTGACGAGTGAACTCGTCGTGGCCAATCGTAAACGGTCGATCTCCTCGTTGATCGACGAATCCTTTTCGATGTATACGTCACGTTGGGGAATGTACGCTTCGGGTTGGTAGTAGTCGTAGTAGCTGACGAAATAGTGAACCGCGTTCTCCGGAAAAAATTCCCGAAACTCGCTGTAGAGCTGTGCCGCGAGCGTCTTGTTGTGGCTGAGGATGAGTGCGGGTCGCCCGACGTTGGCGATCACGTTCGCCATCGTGTAGGTCTTTCCCGTGCCGGTTGCCCCGAGGAGCACTTGCACGGGCTTGCCAGCGTTGAAGCCACGGGTCAGCGACTCGATGGCGGTGGGTTGATCCCCAGCCGGTGGAAAGGGGCTGTTCAAATGAAACTTGGCGGGCGGCAAATCGTCGATCAAGTCAGTCTCCGCGGCGGACATGCACCATTTCCCTTGCCATTGAATCACGCGAGCCCGATCCGTGATCGGCCAAACGACGTCAATCGTACCCGATCATCGTGAGCCGACGAAGGATGGTGATTCAGCGGTGACTTCGATCCCCGAGTGCGGTTCGACGTAGCAATACGGGCGAATCGCAGCGATGCTCTTGTCGCCGATCCCGTGAACACGGCCGAGTTCCTCGACGGTTCGGAACGTCCCCCATCGCTCGCGGTTCTCCACAATCCGTGCAGCCAACGTCGGGCCGACGGACGGCAACAGCGACAGCTCCCTCATCCCCGCCGTGTTCAAATCGAGCCTCAACAAAGGTTTCGACGGTTGGTGCTGCAGCGGCGGTGACGGCGTCGGTGAGGTCCACCAAATCCCCAGCACGCCGAGGGTGGCGGTCACCAACAGTAGACGCTGGACGCCGCCGCGGTGAAACGGAGTCTCGTGTTGCCATTGATCGCGGAGAGTTTCCATGAAGAAATGTTATAACACGTCGCGGCACGCTGAAACGTCGCTGTGGCCGCCGATTCCTATCTCCTTCGAGTGATGCTAGCAATGAACGATTACTTGTCCGTCCAAGTCGATGAGTCGATGCACGATGATGTCAGCCACTTGATTCGACTGGCGATCGCCGAGGACCTTGACCGCAGCATGGACTGGACGACGGTGTGCTTGATCGCGCCGGAAATTCGCGGCGGTTGTCAAATCGTGTCGCGGCAATCTGGAGTCGCAGCGGGGCTCGCGGTGCTGCCGTGGGTGCTCGCGGAGTTCGAAGCGGATCTTGAGTTGAGTGTCGCGGCCGAAGACACCCAGCGGATCGAACCGGGCACGGTGCTCGCTCAACTTCGCGGCAACGTTCGTGACTTATTAACGAGTGAACGCGTCATTTTGAACTTGCTCAATCGCATGTGCGGGATCGCGACCCTCACCGATCGCTACGTCGCCGCAATCGCGGGGTCGGGAGCACGATTGTACGACACTCGCAAAACGACACCGGGTTGGCGACGCTTGGAAAAGTACGCGGTGCGATGCGGCGGCGGACGCAACCACCGCGCAGGACTCTACGACGGATTCCTAATTAAGGACAACCACTTGGCGCTGGCGAGTAGCACGGCGGAGCCGATCGAGATTGCCGCTGCGGTGGAGAAGGCGATTCGTTGGCGTGGCAGCCAGGTCGACAACATGACGGCACCGAGCATTGTGGAAGTCGAGGTCGACTCGCTTGCTCAGCTCGAGCGAGTGTTGCCCGTCGGTCCCGATATCGTGCTGGTCGACAATTTCTCACTCGCTGACCTGGTCAAGGCGGTGGCGATGCGGGACCGCGTCGCCCCCGGCGTTGAACTCGAAGCGTCCGGCAACGTCCGAATCGATACAATTGCTGCGATCGCCAAGACCGGTGTGGAGCGAATTAGTTGTGGCGCGCTGACGCATCAAGCGACGTCACTCGATCTCGGGTTGGATTGGTTCGATTCGTTTGCCGGTGAATATTCTGCGACCTAGTGTTCGGACGGAAGGAGACTTTCCTTCACGTTCGCACTGCAACTCCGGAACCGTTCGCTTCTGCCATGCTGACCCGATCCGAAATCATCCAGCCCCGTCGTTTGTGCGAATTCGTGCAGCCGTTCCTCGACGCCTGCGCGATTCTCACATCGCTCGGGATCGTCCGTTGGCTCTCGCACGGAGAAATCGACGATGCGGCTTTAGCATTGGGTTTGGTGGCGGTCGTCGTGTTCCAATTGGTATCGCACTTAACGGGATTGCAGCATCGCGGCCAGAGCGGATCGCCCAACGAAGAGATTGCGACGATCGCCACGACATGGATGCTCGCGGTACTGGTGCTCGCGCTCGTCGCATTTGCGACACGCTCGGGCGCGTATTTTTCGCGTTCGAATATGCTCAGCTGGATCCTGATGGTGCCCGCCATGATCGGGCTGGGGCGGATGTGTTTGCGAATCGTCCAGCGAGGATTGCTGCGACGCGGCATCGGAACGCGACGCGTCGCCATCGCGGGTCTGAATCCGCTCGGTCGACAAACGGCCAAGAACATTGCGGAGGAACCGTCGCTCGGTTTGGAGGTCGCCGGGTTCTTTGATGATCGGCAAGTTGACCGCGAACTCGCCGCCGGATCGGATGAGCCCCCGGTGGCGGTTACCGGAAACTTGTGCGATCTCGTCGCGCGAGCACGCTCGGGTCAGCTCGATACGATTTTGATCACGTTACCGATGCGAGCGGAAGCACGGATTCGATATCTGCTCGATCAACTCAGTGACACGACGGCGTCGGTGTACATCGTTCCCGACTTCTTTGTATTCGAGCTGATGCACGCACGTTGGATCAGCATGGGCGGGTTGCCCGCAGTGAGCGTGTTTGAAAATCCCTTGTTCGGTGTCGATGGGATCGCCAAGCGGATCGCGGACCTCGCGCTCGCCGTTGCCGCTCTCGTCGTGCTGGGTATCCCGATGCTCGCGATTGCGATGCTCGTGAAGTTGACGTCGCCCGGCAGCGTTTTCTTTCGCCAGCGCCGGTACGGTCTCGATGGGCGTGAAATCCGCGTCTGGAAGTTTCGCTCGATGCGAGTGTGCGATGACGGGGCGGTGGTAAAGCAGGCCAGTAAAGGCGACGCTCGGATCACGGCACTCGGTGCAATCCTGCGACGGACCAGCCTCGATGAATTACCACAACTCTTCAATGTGCTCGACGGCAGCATGTCGCTCGTCGGTCCGAGGCCGCACGCCACCGCGCACAACGAACAATACCGCAGTCTGATTCGCGGCTACATGCTCCGCCACAAAGTAAAACCGGGCATCACCGGCCTAGCTCAAGTCAACGGATGCCGCGGTGAAACCGAGACGGTCGAAAAAATGGAACGACGTGTCCAGTGGGACCATCAATACATCCGCAGTTGGTCGCTCTGGTTGGACATCAAAATCCTGTTCAAAACGCTCGCCGTCGCCTGGCGTCAACCCGAAGCCTACTAGGCATCCGCGTCTACGAACGCGGGCAACGTGGCTTCGAGAATCTGCAGCAGATCCGCTTTGACGGTCGGCGTCAAATGCCGAAAACCGAGACTCGATTCATTGGATTGGAGTCGCTCGCGGAGCAGTGCCAAGGTCGGCAAACGCACTTCATCGGGCAGCGCCGCGAACGCGTCTGAATGGATCAGGTAGCTGCACGGATAACGAAACAATCGCGATTCGAGATCGAGTTGTCGCAGGGACCGATGTTGTTGATCGTGCGGACCCCGTGCGGCAAACTCGGCGGCAAAGAGAGTCGTTCCCTGGACCGGCGAATCGAACTCAAGATCGTTCTTCATCAACAATCGATCCACGAGTCGCTCGGTCGCCGACACGATCCGCCGCTGCGCAATCTCGCTGACAAAGTCCTGCGGCCGATCGAGCAACTCATTCATCTGGAACGACTGGGCGAGCGCCATCCGCGTTTCGTAGTTCGCTGCCGCGATCGCGTTATGCATTTGCGATTGATGTTCGAGAACCATGAGCGCCACGAGGTCGCTGTCACCGGTGAGGTAAGCATCCGTGCGAACGAACTTCGACAAATCCGTGCAATTCGCCCCCGTCTCGACGTCGACGTTCTCCGTCGAGTAACGGTCGAGCGAGAATACGTTACCCTGGTGTCGCATCGCACCATGCTTGCCCGTGACGTACCAGCCACCAAATCGCTTGTCGAAGGGGGTCGTGTTGTCCGTCGTGTGGGTGCCGCTTCCCAGCAGCGGATTGCCAATGGCGTCGACGACGACGCTGCGAACCAAGTACCCGGGAACATCTTGGGTCCGGCTCGATGCGTGGCACGTCAAGCATTGGCCTCGGTCACGCACAAAACGAGGCGGCTCATTGGCCTCTTGAGCCAACGTGTAGAAAATCGCGCCCTGCTGGGAATCGGTTGCCGCTAGTTCCAAGACGTCGCCGTTTTGGCACCAGCCCACATAAACATCGTCATTGAAATAGAGCGCCCGGGGTCGACGAGGCGAGATCCGGTGCAATTGCAAGCTGGTCTTGCTGAACACGAGCGTCTGGGAACTGACAGGAACATCGAGTGCTTCGAGAACGCTCGGTAGGTAACCGTGCTCGTCGTCGAATCGAAGCTGCTTTGCACCAGCGGTTAGTTGTTCAGAAAGACGAGCCACGGCATCGTGAACGGGTGCATTGAGATAGTCGATCGGCGGCTGCTCGAACGAAGCGATCTGGCCATTCGCCGGACTCAGCGACAGCACGCATGCGGCACCCATCGCGACCACGTAAAGAACGATCACCGATAGACGGCGGTGGGTAGATTGAATCATCGGGCACTCCTTCAAAGTATCATCATCGCCGATCCGTCCAGATTAACCCCCTTGAATGTACACTTCAAGGTCTACAATTGTGAGGTGCGACAAATTGCCCCGCATGGTGCGGGTGCGACGGCGGCTCGGCTGTTAGACTCAAGGGACTCGTTCGTCACTCAAGTCGCTAGCGAGTCTCTCGGAGACTCGGAAAAGCATTACCTGAAAGATTTTTCATGCGATTCTCAATCCTCTGCCTCATTGCGGTGCTTGCTTTTGCCGGGATTGGGCAAGCCGAATCACCTGCGCCGCGTTCGTTGCTGGACACGGGGGCCGACTCGTTCGTCTACAAGACCGTTGGCGACCGATCATTGCGGATTGATTGGACGAAACCGCCGCAGTGGAAGGGATCGGATGTCCGAGGCGCGGTCGTGTTTTTTCACGGTGGCGGCTGGACGGGTGGCAAACCGGACCAATTCGCTTCGCACTGCGACGAGCTCGCGAAACTCGGGGTGGTCAGCTTTCGTGTGGAGTACCGGCTCATTCCCGCCAAGAGCAAGGGTGGTCCCGAGAACTGCGTCGCGGACGCCTCGGATGCCTTTCGTTTCGTTCGCGGTCACGCCAGCGAACTCGGGATTGACCCGACTCGCGTGGCCGCCGGTGGCGGTTCCGCGGGGGGTCACTTGGCCGCCTATCTCGGCATGATGGACGATGAGATTGTCGCGGGTATCTCGCGGAAGCCCGACGCATTGCTGCTATTCAACCCCGTTTACTCCAACGGTCCCGGCGAGTGGGGTCATGAACGCGTCGGTGATCGCTATACCGACTACTCACCCGCGCACAACATCACGGCCGACGATCCGCCGGCGATCGTTTTTCTCGGCACCGCGGATAACCTCATCCCCGTCGCCACCGCCGAACGTTTTCGTGACACCATGAAAGCCGCCGGAGTCCGCAGCGAGTTGCATCTCTACACCGACCAACCCCATGGATTCTTTAACGCCAAAGCACAGTCCGACAAGTACTATCGAATCACCACCGACACCGCGATCGGCTTTCTCAAGGAGCTGGGTTGGTTGTAGTTTGTAAGTTGATGACGTCGGATGCGGTTTTCATCGCTTCCTATCGCGTTATCATTTGACGGCTCTTCGTTTCTCGGTCCCCGCTCAACAAGTACTTCATTGCAAGCATTGCTTTTGCCAGCCACGGCGCGTGGCTCGCTCGATCGACATGGATTGGAATCTGCTCAAATTTTGATGTCGGTCGTCACGGACGTATCTCTTGCTGGCGGTCGCGTTTCGCAGTGGTTAGTCGCGACACCGGAAGTCCTTGCCGTGCTCGATGCTCCCGGTGATGGCCGCGTGTTGAGGAGCATCCCGTGGAATGAAGTCGATGAAGTGCGAACGGTCTCGGGCGTCGGTTCCGGGCGACTGCAGGTGCGTCGTGGGGAGACGTGGACGGATCTGGTTCGCTATTCCAATGCGTTGGCGACTCGGTTTCATAAAATCTCTCGTCAATTGCAGAATGCTGCGAAGGCGGAACTGGTCGACCACGAATTGTTCCTGCTGGGGCATGCCGAGTCGCTCGATCCCCCGTGTTGTGA
>JBBSJZ010000180.1:0-10346 GCA_038256795.1 Pirellulales bacterium
CGGACTAGAAAACTATGATGCCCTGGGGCGTTGGCGTGATACCGATGCGGGGATCGCCATCGATGCCAGTGGCACGCTTCCGTCCGGCGAAGCGTTCGCGGGCCCGGCGAATTGAAGACGCTCGTGATGGGTCGCCGGGGTGAGTTCGAGCAGCACTTCATTCGTAAATTGCTGGGGTTCGCACTCGGGCGTGAGTTGAACAAATTCGATGATTGTGTCGTGACGAAAAGCATCGAGCGACTCGCTGAGAGCGACGATCGCGCTCGCGTGATGCTTGAAACCATCGTGACGAGTTACCCGTTCCAGTACCGTTTTTTCAAAGCAGCGGAATGATGAGCTTCAATCCAACGAATCGGCGTCAAGGCGTATCCAGACGCAAGTTTCTGCGCGGCACCAGTGCGGCACTAAGCTTGCCGTTTCTGCCATCATTGGCGACCGCCGCCGGTGCTAGCGATGCCGCCGCGAAGCCGCCGATCCGGACCGCGTTTCTTTACTTTCCCAACGGTGTTTGGGAGCAGGGCTGGGTGCCGCAGAAGACGGGCGCCGATTACGAATTGTCAGCTTCGCTCGAGCCGCTCGCGGCGGTGCGGGACGATTTCCTCGTCTTGTCGGGACTCGACAAGCAAAACAGTCACGGCGGCGACGGTCACTACGCCAAAACCGCGAACTTTCTCACCGGGATGCCGGTCGCCAAGACGACGGGCAAGGACATCAGTAGCGGCGGCATTTCCATCGACCAATTGATCGCGGCGAAGGTTGGTGAATCGACACCGCTACCGTCGCTCGAGCTCGGTACCGAACCGGTGATCAGTGGCATCGATAGCAACGTCGGCTACACGCGTTTGTATGGTTCGCACATTTCCTGGCAATCGGCGACCCGACCGGTGGCCAAGGAGATCAATCCCCGCGTGGTTTACGAGCGTCTTTTCGGAAAACGCGTCGGCGGTGATACTCGCAAAGCGGAGTCCTACCGCAATCTGCTCGATTACGTTCTCGAAGACGCCAAGTCGGTGCGTGGTTCGCTCGGACGCGATGATCAATTCAAGATGGATGAGTATCTCGATGCGGTTCGCGCCGTCGAAAAACGCATCGAGTTCGCATCCCGCGACGAGTCGCGATCGTGGCGTCCGGATATCGACCTGAGTTCGCTCGCGATCCCGGAATCGGGAACGCCCGAAGATTTTCGTGAGCATATCGATGTGATGTTGGATTTGATGGTGTTGGCGATGCAAAGCGATTCCACGCGCGTGTGCTCGTTCATGTTCGCCAACGACGTCTCCGGTCGAAACTTTTCATTTTTGGACGGCGTCGACGGCAGCCACCATGAGTTGTCGCACCACGAAAACAACGACAAGAAAATCGCCCAGTACCAATTGATCAACCGTTGGCACGTCGAGCAATTCGGGCGGATGATCGCCAAAATGAAGGCGATTCCCGAGGGTGATGGCACGTTGTTGGACAACAGCATGATCTTGTTCGGATCCAGTTTCTCGGACGGCAATCGCCACGATCCCGATAACTTGCCGATTTTGCTCGCCGGTCGCGGCGGCGGCACGGTGACACCCGGTCGGCACCTCGCCGCGGACGGGCAGGTCCCGTTGTGCAATCTCTACCTGGCCATGCTGCGTCGCAACGGGATTGAGCTGGAGAGTTTCGGGGACAGCAATGCGGAGCTGGCGATTTAGCAGACCGCCCCAGGCTGCAAGAATTCTCAGCGGATCACTCCGGCCCGTTGGTAGGCTGGGGTGGTGGTGACTGCTACAATCGACAATTGACTGCCGCATTATCGTCCAAACCCCATTCTAGCGGGGTTTCGCCATGCGTAAAGAAATTCAATTGATCGACATCGCGCTCACATGATTGCGATGCAGACTCTGGTTTCACCTCCCCCCTCCTACAAGCTCAATCTCATGAAACGATACTTCTCCATGTTGCTGGTGGCGACGCTCGTCACCACGCTTGCGAGTGTGCATCGCTGTGCCGCACAGGAAGTCGCAGCGGAGTTCTCCGATCCCGATTGGCGTTTTTCGCTCAATCAACCCAGCGGCGACTGGCAAAAGGTGGATTTCAATGACTCGGAGTGGGAGCAAGGCCCCGGTGGCTTTGGGACTCGCGGGACCCCGGGAGCCCGGATCGCTACGGTTTGGAAGACACCCGATATTTGGCTTCGTCGAAAAATCCATATGTCATCGGTGCCGACGAACGTGGCTTTGTTGATCAATCACGATGAGGGCGCCGAGGTTTATATCAACGGCATTCGAGTCGCGGCCGTGGAAGGCCACCGGGATGGCTACACGACGATTCCGCTTGACGCGAGCGCGCGTGCGGTGCTGCGAGCCGGTGAAAATACGGTCGCGGTCCATTGCCATCAAACGGCTGGCGGTCAAGCGATTGATGTTCATGTGGTCGACGCGGACAATGTGCCGAAGTTGCCTCGGCCCAAAGGTCCGACGGAGCCGTTCAAGTCGGAATTGATCACCCAGTGGGGCAGCCAAGTCACGGCGGAGAACGTCTGGAAGGAGTACCCTCGCCCGCAGATGGCTCGCGAGGACTGGACGAATCTCAACGGGCTTTGGAAGTACGCCGTCACGCCGCGCAAGGCACAAGAACCACCGACCGAATGGGCGGGCGAGATCCTGGTCCCCTTCGCCCTCGAGTCCAAGTTGTCGGGTGTCCAGAAGTTGCTCAATGACCAGCAATCTTTGTGGTACCACCGCGAGATCCCATTCACTCCGGCGGAAGGAAAACGGACGCTGCTGAAATTCGAGGCCGTCGATTATCGCTGTGACGTGTTCCTCAACGGTGTCAAAGTCGGTAGCCATCAAGGCGGGAATGTGCCATTTAGCTTTGACGTGACCGAGGCGTTGAAATCGGGTTCGAACGAGCTCATGGTGCGTGTCGATGACAACACCGAGGAATTTCAATTGCGTGGAAAACAATCCGTCAATCCTGGCGGCATTTTCTACACCCAGGTGTCGGGGATTTGGCAAACCGTGTGGATGGAGCAAGTCGCGCCATCCCACTTGGTCGACTTGAAAATGACGACGGATGCGAAAGCGGGTTCGATCACGATCGAGCCGACGGTCGCGCGAGGCGAACAAGTCAAGTCGCTGCGAATTGCCGTCAAGGATGGTGATCGAGTCGTCGCGGAATCGAACGGAATGCTGCAAACGACCACGATCTCGGTGCCGCAAGCCAAGCTGTGGTCACCGAATTCACCCCATCTGTATTCGCTCGAAATCTCGCTCGTGAGTGCGGGTGGTGACGTGATCGATCGCGTCGACTCCTACATCGGCATCCGCAGCGTCGGCAAGAAACGCGATGAGGCTGGGCGTTGGCGATTCACGCTCAATGACGAAGAGATCTTTCACTGGGGACCACTCGACCAGGGTTGGTGGCCCGACGGGTTGCTAACACCACCGTCGGATGCCGGCATGGTGTTCGATATTCAATTCTTGAAGGATGCCGGATTCAACATGATCCGCAAGCACATCAAGGTCGAACCGCGGCGATACTACTACCACTGTGACAAGATCGGCATGATGGTGTGGCAGGACCAAGTCAGTGGTGGCAATAACCCGCCCTGGACACGCATGGACCGTGACCCCAAGGATGCCGACTGGAGTGACGCGGACCATCAACAATTTATGAACGAATTCGAGGCGATGATCGACGAACTCGAGAATCATCCGTCGATCGTTATCTGGACGCCATTCAATGAAGCGTGGGGCCAGCACCGGACGATGGAAGTGGGCCAGTGGACGGTCAAGCGAGATCCGACTCGGCTGGTCAATATTGCCAGCGGCGGTAACTTTTGGCCCGTCGGCGACATCGCCGATCACCATGCTTATCCGCATCCGGAATTCCCCTTTGATGCCGAGCGCTACAAGGACTTTGTCATTGTGGTCGGTGAATTTGGCGGCCACGGGTTACCGAGCGAAGGTCACTTGTGGAACAACCAAAACGAAAACTGGGGCTACGGCGGTTTGCCGAAGAACAAAGCTGAGTACGAGGCACGTTATCGTGAATCGATTCGGCGGCTCGTCGAGCTTCAAGGAAAGGGTGTTGCCGGCGGCGTTTATACTCAAACCACGGACGTCGAAGGCGAGATCAACGGCTTGATTAGTTACGACCGCGAGGTCATCAAAATCTCGCCGGAAGTACTTCGCAAGATTCACGCATCACTGCTGGATTAACCTCGGTTATACTTGCGGGTTCCGTATGACCCCATGAGTTGCGATGAATTTCACGAAGCTGCACCGGATCGATCCAGGCAAACGCGTCAGTTTGGCGAAGATCGATCCGCGCCAGGAAGGCCCGTTCAAGGACAAGGACGAAGCGTACAAGTTCACGCACGAGACGATCAAACGAATGCGTGAACTGCAGTACCGGATGTTTGTCGAGGGTAAACAGTCACTGTTGATCGTGTTGCAGGCGCCCGATGCGGCGGGCAAGGACGGCTTGATCCGCAAGGTGCTTGGCCAGATGAATCCCCAGGGTTGCCAAACGCATCCCTTCAAAGTGCCGACCGAAGAAGAGCGGGCTCACGACTTCTTGTGGCGAATTCACCGCTGCGTCCCCGCCAAGGGAATGGTGTCGATCTTCAACCGCTCGCACTACGAGGACGTGTTGGTCGTCCGCGTTGAGAAGCTCGTTGCGGATAAAGTATGGCGAAAGCGTTTTGCAACGATCAACCATTTCGAGGAACTGCTAGCCGATTCCGGGACGACGATCCTGAAGTTCTTCCTGCATATCAGCCAGGAAGAGCAACTCGAACGATTCAAATCGCGTTTGGACGAACCGGCGAAGCATTGGAAGCTGAACGCGGGCGACTACGCGGCTCGCGACAAGTGGGCACCGTACCGCAAGGCCTACGAAGACGCGATGGCCAAGTGCAACAGCGAGCGAGCGCCGTGGCACGTGATCCCGGCGGACCGCAAGTGGTATCGCAACGCGGCCGTTGCCGGCATTGTTGCCGAAACGCTGGAAAGGATGAATCCTCAACTACCGCCCGTGACCGCGGACTTGGATGAGATTCGCAAACTTTACGAGCGCGAGGTCGCTGAAGAAACGGATGCGTGAGCCTCAAGCACGTCCCAGTTGCCGAATTGGTCACGGGAACTTAGAGTACGCCAGCAATCCCGAAGGCGTTATAGGTTCTGTGCAATATGCCCAGTGTAAGAGAGCGAGAATTACGTAGCGAAATCGGTTATCTGGGAACGATTCTTGGAGACACGATCAGCGATTTCGCGGGTGAAGAAGCGTTGGCGATCGTCGAGCAGTTGCGGCGACTCGCTTGGGATCGACGTATCGGCCGCGAGAACGCGGACCAGGAGATGACGGGTCGGATCGCGAGCTTGAGTGCTCCCCAATTGAAATTGCTGACTCGCGCATTCAGCGTCTTTCTCGATTTGCTCAACGTCGTCGAAGACCGCCGCCGCGTTCATGTGCTCGCCAATCGAGCCCGTGAGGCGTACCCGAATGCCCGTGGCGAGTCGATTCGAGCCGCGATCGGTGAGCTCAAACAATCGGGCAGTAGCGCCAGCGATGTTCAGCAATTACTCGATCGGTTGCACATCGAACTCGTTTTCACCGCGCATCCCACGGACGCGAAACGGCGTTCTGTCCGGACCAAGTTGACGGCGATTCGGCGGTTGATGTCCCAGCTCGATGAAGACTTGCTGCCCGAACAGCGTGATCGTACCCAAGTCGAGCTTCGCGGCGAAATCGCGAAACTTTGGCAAACCGATTTTGTGCGTCCTTGGCGACCGACCGTGATGCAGGAAGTCGGGCGTGGATTGTCGATCAAGCCGGTGCTCTGGAAAGAAGTGCCGTGCATCGCTGACGAACTGCGGCGAGCGGTTCGTGAGAACTACGGCGACGACGTCCAGCCACATCGACCGGCGGTAACGTTCGGTTCATGGATTGGCGGCGACCGCGATGGCCACCCCGGCGTGACCGCCAAAGTCACCGAGGAAACGATCCAGTGGCTGCGCCGCGAGGCGATCGCGTTTCATTTGCGCACCTGTGACGGGCTGTTCGGCTCGCTCAGTCTTTCGGAGCGGCAAATTCAACTCTCCGGAGAACTTCAATCTTGGTTGACGGCCGCGACGAAACGACACCCGTCGCTCGCAGATTCCATTTCGGGATTGCCACCGGGTGAGCTTTGTCGTCGTTTCTTGGCGGTGATTCGCTGGCGGTTGGAACGGACGGAGGCTCTCGAAGCGGTTGACCATGCCAGCACCGGCGAAGCCCGGTCCGCAGCGATCGATGACGGTGCCTACGCCAGCGCGTGCGAATTGCTCGACGATTTTAATGTGCTTGCCCACGCCATCGGACAAACTCCAGGCAATAGGCACCTGATGAGCGAGCTCGAGGCATGGCGTGCCCAGATCGAAACGTTTGGCTTTCACCTGGCGCGGCTCGATGTCCGCCAGAATGCGAAGGTTTATACCGAGGTGATCAACGAATTGCTGATCGCCACTCATCTTTGCGAGACGCCGGAGTCGCTCGACGAGACCCAGCGATCCGCGGTCCTCGAGCAATCACTGCTGAAACCTTGGTCGATCGACGAAAGTTCGCTCGCGCCGATGACGCGAGAAACGCTGGCGATGTTCCGGACATTGCATCGAATCACGGATGCCTACTCGTTGGCAACGATCGGCGCGCACGTGATTAGCATGACTGCGGCGCCGAGCGATGTGCTTTCGGTACTGTGGTTGTGGAATCAAACGGCGGGTGCTGACCCGGCTCATGAAACGTTGACCAAGATGGGCCCGCCCATTGCGCCGCTGCTGGAGACGATTAGCGACCTCGAGCACGGGCCGGCGATCTTACGCGGGATGCTGGAGATCGCATCGTATCGCGAGTACTTGCGACGTCACGGTGACCAGCAAATGATCATGCTCGGTTACTCCGACAGCACCAAGGACGGCGGTTACCTCGCGGCATGTTGGTCGCTGTACACGGCCCAGAAGCGACTCGTCGATGTCGCCGCCGAGTATGACGTCGAGTTAACGTTCTTTCATGGTCGAGGCGGGTCGCTCGGACGCGGGGGTGGACCGGCGGCGAGAAGCATTTTGTCGCTGCCCCAGGGGACGTTCAAAGGCTCGCTACGTTTGACCGAGCAAGGCGAAGTGCTCGCGGATCGTTACGACGATCCGGCGATCGCGCATCGACACTTGGAACAAGTGATTTGGTCATCGCTGCTCGCGGCGGGACGATCGCCTCAAGCTCCCGCAGCCCAGTGGTTGGCGACGATGGACGGTGTTTCGGAGGCCTCGTTTCGGGCCTATCGCGAACTGCTCGACCAGCCTGATTTTGTGCCCCTCTTTCGCTGTGTCACACCGATCTCGGAGATCGAGCAATTGCCGATCGGATCGCGTCCCTCACGGCGCAAGCCCGACGGCGGGTTGCAGGATTTACGGGCAATCCCCTGGGTATTCTCATGGACCCAGTCGCGTTGCTTGCTGCCGGCTTGGTATGGGATCGGCGCGTCGATGAAGCCGCTCGTGGATGATCCTAATTCATGCCAGATGCTTCGTGAAATGTATAGCGACTGGCCGTTCTTTCGCGCACTCGTCGATAACGCTGAACTCGCGTTGGCGAAATCCGACCTGGCCATCGCGGCTCACTACGCTGGATTAGCCAAGAGTGATCCAGCACTGCAGCGGATCTCGGAAATGATCGCGACTGAATTCCGTCTCGCCAGTGAAGTGGTGCTCAAGTTGACCGGCAATACGGAATTGCTTCAAGGCACACCGTGGCTGCAAGAATCCATTCGCGTACGCAATCGCTTCATCGATCCCTTGAACTTGATTCAAATCGAACTACTGCGTCGTGGACGCGCGGAGAATTTGAGTGAGGATGATGCGGAAGAGCTGCGTTACTTGACGCGATTGTCGATCAACGGTGTCGCCGCCGGGATGCGCACGAGCGGCTAAGCCTTCACGCAATCGGTTGCCGCGAAGATAGGCGACGAATCATGCTCGGGCCGAGGATGAACGTGAACAGCGCGGTCCAGACGAATAGAAATCCGACGATGCGGCCGGTATGAAGTGGCTCACCGAAGAGGAACGCGCCGACCAGGAATTGGAGCGTCGGGCCAACGTATTGAAGGATCCCGATGAGCGACAGCTTCACACGACGAACCGCGATGGCGAAAAGAGTCAGTGGCGAGACCGTGACGAGCGCACCGGCGATGAGCAGCAATCGGGTCGAGGTCGCCGCATCGTTCATCGCGCCAGTGCCCGCAGAAGTCTTCATGCCCAAAACAATTGCGGCGGGTATGACGAGCACCGCGAGCTCCATCCATAGCCCAATCAGGGGTGATAGCTTCGCTCGTTTCTTGATCAAGCCATACATCGCAAAGGACGTCGCCATCGCGAACGACACCCACGGAAACGTCCCCCCAGTGACTGACATGATCGTCACACCGACAGCCGCGATCGATACAGCAATCCACTGGATCGGTAACAAACGTTCTCGCAAAACCACGACGCCGAGCAGCACGTTGAGGAGCGGATTGATGTAGTAACCGAGCGAGGCTTCGAGGACACGATCGTTGTTGACGGCCCAAATGAACGCAAACCAATTGATCGCGATCATCACCGCGGCGAGGCTGTAGGTGAGCCAGTTTTTACGATTCGTGATCGCCTGGCGAAGCGTGGTAAAACCGCCGAGCCCGCCCGCCGACATGAGCACGGGTACCACGACGCTGAGCAGCACGAAGGACCAGAAAACGCGGTGCCACACCAGTTCCATCGAGGGGACGTGTCCGAGTTGTCGCCAATAGATTGGAAACAATCCCCACATGGTGTGGGCACCAAGGGCGCAAGCGATCCCGATCCGCGCGTGGCGCGCGGAATGTGGGGAGGTCTCGAGAGCGGGCAGCGCCAAAGTTGTCTCAGTTCATTGGAAGGCCGACGAGTTCTCGACCGGCCGCGAGCGAGCGTCAAGCCCAGCAAAAAATCGTGATCACTTTTGCTGCTGAAAGGTTCGACATGAACGTCGTTGCGGTTTCCGCTAGTTTGCGCTAACGGGAATACCTCGCCCCTCGCGACTAAAACATGGGATATCGCCGCGTCAAACGACGTTGACCCGAGGGAGACAACGACTATAGTCCGACCAAACTGGCGGCCGAATTGCGGCCATTTCGAGGTACTTTGGATCGTTCATGATCAACTTTTTTCGACAACAATCGGGCTCCATCAAAAACGACGTGCTATCGGGACTCACCGTCGCGCTGGCGCTGGTCCCCGAAGCGATCGCGTTTGCGTTTGTTGCCGGCGTGTCGCCGCTGATCGGCCTCTACTCCGCGTTCTTCATGGGTTTGATCACGGCGGTGATCGGCGGCCGACCGGGTATGATCTCGGGTGCAACGGGTGCAATGGCGGTCGTCGTCGTCGGACTCGTCTCGATCCACGGCGTTGAATATCTGTTTCCGACAGTCATTTTATGTGGACTGCTGCAGATCGCGATCGGCCTCGGTCGACTCGGCAAGTTGATTCGCATGGTTCCGCATTCGGTCATGCTGGGTTTCGTCAACGGGCTCGCCATCGTGATCGGGATGGCACAACTGGGCAGCTTCAAGACGCTTTCTGCGACGGGCGATTTGGTGTACCTCGGTGGGACTCGCTTGGCCATCATGCTGGCGCTCGTCGCGTTGACGATGGCAATCATTGCGTGGTTGCCACGATTGACGAGGGCTGTTCCGGCGACGCTCGTGGCGATTCTTGCCGTGAGCGTGATCTCATTCGCGATCAATCGCGCCAATGACTCGGCTAAGGGTGACAATGTTCTGGCGACGGTCGGTGACATGTTGCGAACCAACTCCCAAGCCGTCGCGATCGCCAAGACGCGTGCGGTGGGGGACGAGAACGGTGATGCGACGGTGAGTCTCGTCAGCGCGATGACGCTTCCAGGTGTCGCTCCGCAGGTCACGATCGACGGCGGCGACGCTGCGGTCCCCGCGGGGATGAGTGGCTCGTTACCAAAGCTATTCTTTCTCGAGCACGCGCTCGTGCCGATGAACCTCGACACACTCAAAATCATTTTCCCATTCGCGATTGTACTTTGCGGCGTCGGGCTGATCGAATCGCTCATGACACTGACATTGATCGACGAGATTACCGAAACGAGGGGCCAAGGGAATCGCGAGTGCATCGGCCAGGGCACGGCGAATTTGATCTCGGGGATGTTCGGCGGCATGGGCGGTTGTGCGATGATCGGCCAATCGCTGATCAACGTCAACTCGGGCGGGCGCGGACGTTTGTCGGGCATCACGGCGGCGTTTTGTTTGTTGATGTTTGTACTATTCTTGGCGCCGCTGATTGAACAAATTCCGA
>JBBSJZ010000181.1:0-10328 GCA_038256795.1 Pirellulales bacterium
CGAAGGACGACGGTTGGTACGAATTCAAAATTCGTGCGACGGCCCTCAACCGTCCTAAGCAGCACGGTGTGTGGTGTACAGTCCGCAGCGGTGAATGCGTCTCCGGCGCACCGCTCTTGCAATACGTCAGCAGCTTCGAGGCCGATGACACCGCCAAGGAATGGACGTTTTCCGCCTGGTTGCCCGCCGGGCACATGATCGAAGTGCGACCGAGCGACAGCACTCTCAAAATGGCTAAGTTCGCGGGCGGTCAAGTCGGCTCCGGCGAAGGCGGCCCCCAAAAGGTTCCCGGAGTCGCGATCGAAATGATCGAAATGCGGCGCATCCATCCCGGTGGCAACGTCCAAGATGTTCGCGACCGTGTTTACGGAGATTGCTTCGAGTGGATGAAGGGTGCATCTTCCGGGGCGAGCATGTCCGCACTCGCGAAGCAGCAACTCGACCAGCAAATTCATCGCTTCGCCTCGGCCGCTTTCCGTCGCCCGGCCAGTGATGAGCAAGCCCGCGATTATGCCGCAATCTTCCATAACTTGGTCAACCTTGGTGAGTCGCCGGCCGAGGCACTCAAGGGCTGTTATCGCGCGATCCTCTGTTCGCCTCGTTTCATCTACTTTCATGAATCACCGGGTGAGCTCGATGACTTTGCCGTGGCCAATCGGTTGAGCTACTTCCTAACCGGTTCCATGCCTGATTCCGTGCTCATGCAGGTCGCCGCTAGCGGTCGCTTACGAAACCACGATGAACTCACGCGACAAGTCGAACGCATTCTCACGATGACTCGTGGCCAGTCGTTCATCGCCCAGTTCACCGATGAGTGGTTGGACCTTGTCGACATCAACTTCACCGAACCCGATCGAAAACTGTACCGTGACTTCGACCAAATCGTTGAAAACGCGATGCTCGCGGAGACACGATCCTACATCACCGACATGCTTGAGCGTGACGCGAGCGTTGCCGAATTGATCGATAGCGAGCACACGTTCTGCAACAGCCGCCTCGCGAGATTTTATGATCTCCGAGAGCCGATGGAGAGCGATTCGATCGAGCGAGTGAGCCTATCGCCCGATGACCATCGGGGCGGAATCATGGTTCAGGGATCGATCTTGAAAGTCACAGCCAACGGCACGAACACATCACCCGTGCTTCGCGGTGTTTGGTTAGCACACCGGTTATTCGGCGAGACGATTCCGCCGCCGCCCGCTGGCGTCTCGGCGATCGAACCCGATATCCGCGGCGCGAAAACGATTCGCGAGCAATTGGAACTGCATCGCGATGACGAGAATTGCGCGAGCTGTCATCGCAAGATTGATCCCGCCGGATTCGCTTTGGAAAACTATGACCCCGCCGGTCAATTCCGTTTGCATTACGTGGCACTCCGCGGCGGAAAAATCGTGCCCGCGGCTGCGATCGACGCGGGCTACGTGATGTCCGATGGTCGCGAATTTCATGACTTCGACGAATTCCAAGAATTGCTGCTGAGCGATGTGCGTCCGATCGCGCGCAATTGGGTTGAGCAATTAGTAACGTATGGTACCGGCGCCGCACCGACGTTCGCCGATCGTGGGACAATCGCAGACATCGTGGACGCTACCGCCACGGATGAGTATGGTGCGAAGTCGTTGCTCATTTCCACGGTGACGAGCCCCCTCTTTTTGAGCAAGTAAATATGGCATCGATTTGCAAACGCGTGTTTTTTAACTTCCAACGGAAACTTCATCGACGCCGTGTGTTGCGGGGAGCCGGTGTGGCGATGGGGCTACCGTGGCTCAGCGCGATGCAGCACGCGTTTGGTGAGTCGCCTCAAATTCAATCACCACGTCGGTTGGTTGCCTGCACGATGGGATTGGGGATCGTTAGCGACAACTTGTATCCGACCGAAGCCGGATTCAACGGCGCGCCGAGCCTCTATTTGAAACCCTTGACCGATCTTCGAGATCGCATGACGCTCATCTCCGGTTCCTCGCACCCGGGCGTCAGTGGCGGACATCGCGCCGAAGCGAGCATCCTGACCGCGACGCCAATTGGCACTGCTGGTAACGCGAAAAATGGCATCTCACTCGATCAGTACGTCGCCAAGCATCGCGGGTTGGAAACACGTTTCCCTTCGCTGGTGCTCAGCACCGGCGGAAACAGTAGTCCGTCGTACACCGAGAACGGCGCGATGGTGCCAGCACTCGCTTCACCCGCTCAGCTCTTCGCGAAATTATTCGTTGACGATTCGCCCCAGCAGCGTGAGTTGCAAGCGACACGGGTTCGCCAGGGCCGTAGCATCATGGACCTCGTCGCCGACGACGCCAAAAGCCTCGGGCGCGAACTCGGTGGCGGCGACCGCGACCGGATGGACCTTTATTTCACCAGCGTCCGCGAACTCGAAAAACGGATGGCGGAGGCCGAGCGTTGGTCGCGTTTACCGAAGCCGGTCGTTGATGCCGCGAAACCCGTCGACATCGGTAACCCGAATGATCTTGTCGCGAGAATCGGTGCCATGTGCGATATGGTGAAGTTGGCACTCGAAACCGATTCGACGCGAGTCGTCACGCTGCATATCCCCGGCGCCGGTGGGGTCATCCCGATCGAGGGCGTCCAGGACGGCTACCATGCACTCAGCCACCACGGACTCGACGACCAGAAACTCGCACAACTCGCACTCGTGGAAGCAGCCATTCTCGAACGCTGGGGAATGTTCATTCGTCAATTGAGCCAAGTCCATGAAAGCGAAGGCGAATTGCTCGACCAGACTTCCGTGTTGTTGACCAGCAACTTGGGGAACGCCTCGAACCATGACAATCGCAACATGCCGGTGATCCTCGCCGGCGGTCGGTATCGACACGCGGGTCACCTGGCGTTTGACCGCCGCGATAATTACCCGCTACCGAATCTGTACGTCTCGATTCTGCAACAACTCGGCATGCAAACGGAAGCGTTCGCATCGAGCACCGGAACGATGACCGGGTTGGAGATTGCCTAGCTCCGATCCACTCGCCGAATGACGTGGCCGTCGATGGTGTCATCGCCGCCTTCGAATTCGTCATCCTCGAGTCCTCGTCCTTCGAATTCCAGTCCGTCGATTTCCGACGCACTGGTTTCACGATCGGCAAACACCTGGCCGGTCATGATGTAATCGAAATTGCCTTGGCCGACCGTGCGTACGAGCGTATTGACAATCAATAATTGTCGCGTCTCGCTGTCGTAGGGACCGGCAATGTAAGCGGGCTTTCCCTGGCGACCGAAGTGATACTTGTCCGGCAGTGGCAACGGTTCGATGTCACCGAAGATTGGTGCGACTTTGCGATAGTCAGCATGGGGCATGATGCCGATGGATCGCGCATATTCCACGGCGGCTTCGACAAACGCTCGGGCGACGCCGGGTTCAACGGACTCCACCGGATCTCGGTTGGCCAAGTCGCCGAGAATATCCTTAACTTGGCTCGGCGAACATAGTTTACCGAGCGCGTCTTTGACACCCATGCAGAAGGCGTCAACAAGGAAAAAGCCGAGTGCACGCTGCCCGGAATCGAGTCGTCACACCACGACCACAGCCCCGATACCCGTTCCATTGTGACACGCCTCAGCGATGTAACAACCATCAAGAGTTCCGCTCGCCCCAGCCGTCATCTGGCCGAAGAGTGACGACATTTGTTGTTGCCGCTGGGCCACAAGTTTGCGATTGTCGCGTTCTCGGGATTTCTTTTTGGCCAGCTTCCGTTGCTTTTGCTGTTCACTTTTTGCCATCACTCGCATCCGTGTTGAAGGTTAATTCGCTGTCGGTCCCCAAGCCCCAAGAACATCAAAGTTTAAAGCGACGGCGAGCTCGGCGGCAAGTCCGTCACCATGGGCACCTTGGGAAACGGATGCAGTGCTTCAAAACTCGAACCGTTCGAGTTGTGGCAGACTCATTTTGAGGAGTTTCGCCGTTTCTTGGCTCAGATTCAAACGTGTCAGGAAGAGTGTCTTCAGTTGCGTGAGTGAGGCCAGTTGAGGGATCGAAGCCTCGGTCAACCCGGTGCCACCGAGATGCAGCAGTTCGAGACTCACCAGTTTTTCGATCACCGGCATCGATGCGTCGGTGACACCCGCGACGTTATCGAGATTGAGTAACGTCAGCGACGTTTTGCCATCGAGGTGGGCGAGCCCGGAATCATCAACTTGGGTGAGCCAAAGATTGAGCCTCTCGAGTTTGGGCATTTTCGCGATCGCTTGCATGCCTTGGCTACCGAACTTTGTTTCCGAAAGCTCCAGGTCGATGACCGATGTCGACGCCATTGCCGTAAAATTATCTCCGGTGATTTGGGTCCCACGCAGTCGAAGCTTCTTGAGCTGAGTTAGCTCGGTGAGTGGGCTGAGCCATCCGTCGGTGACGGGCGTGTTCATCAGATTCAGCTCCTTGAGCTTGCTGAGCTTGCCGATGGATGCCATGCCGTTCTCGGTGAGCGTGGCGACATCGGTAAGATCGAGCAACTCCAAACGAGCCACCGTGGCCAGGTTCGCGAGCGAAACGTCACCGACCTTGGTTTGCGGCAGACGAAGTCGCTTGAGTGTCTTGATTTTGGTGATCGGGATAAGTAAATCATCGTTAACCTCCTCGCCCGCTAGCGACACTTCTTCGACGGCATCAAGCTGGCTCACCGCCTGGATCGCGGCCACGAGCTCAGCGCCCGCCAATGACTTCAGATCGACGCTGACGATCTTGTCGGCTTTTCGCTTGACAAGCGACTCATCGAGCACATACGCGGGTGTATTCACGCGGGATCCGGGGCTTGATTCGACCTCCGCTGGCGATGGTTGAACTGCCGTCGTCACTTCAACGGGCCGATTACAACCGACGAGAATCAAACATCCGAGCAAAAGTCGTGTGATGCGGTGCATAGCGGTGCTTGGCTTGATGGGAAAGTGTCGCGAGCAAAAAACAGGTTTCGTCGGCGGACTGGCCAGTATACCTGCCTTTGCGATCACCTACACTGAGACAATAACCCCACTGAATTCGATCAGCCACTTACGTTTTGAATCTCACGAAACTTCTCGGAGACAATCATGCAGACTGAAGGTAGTTACATTTGTGATGGATGCGGCGAGGAGATTGTCGTGCCGATTGAACCGGGTGAAGGGCACCGCCAACAGTACGTCGAGGATTGTCCGGTGTGTTGTCGACCGAACGTCATTCATGTCGAGTGGGATGACGAGGACACTCGCGTGTGGGCGGAAGCGGAACAGGATCGTTTCGGATGAAGGTTTGGACATCTTTGGTCCCTGACTTCGACCTCAACTTCGACTCGATCGAACAAGATCCGTCGGAAAAGCTTGTCGCCGTCGTGATCGATGTTTTGCGGGCGACGTCGGTGATGACGACGGCTTTGGCCGCCGGTGCCGCTGAAGTTTTCACTTGCCAAGACATCGAAGCGGCCTTTGCAATATCACGGCGGCGTCGCGATCAAACGTCTGGTCGACCTTTATTGTGCGGCGAGCGTCACTGTAAACCCATCCCAGGTTTTGATCTCGGCAACTCGCCTGCGGAATACTCCGCAGCGGTGGTGACGAATCGCTCACTCGTGATGTCCACGACTAATGGAACACGGGCGATCGAGGCCGCGAGAAATGCCCATGAAATCGTGGCGGCGAGCTTCTTGAATCTCGCCGCCGTCGTCGCCCATGTCGCGACGTTCTCGCGTGTGCATTTGATTTGTGCGGGGACGGATCGCCACGTCACCGGAGAGGATGTACTACTCGCCGGTGCGATCCTCGATCGTTTGAAATCGCAAGTGGCGATCCAATTCGCCAACGATTCTGGCCGGTTAGCGATCGGTTATTGGCGAGAGGTTGCTGCTCGGTCGTCGTCCACAAAACTTGTCGATGAGTTCCGCAGTTCGCTCGGCGGTCGAAACCTAATCACAACTGGATACGATGCTGACTTAGCACGCTGCGCCCAAATCGATTCGACTCGAGTTGTGCCTCAATGCGTGATCGACCGCGACCTCACCGAGCGGCGTTTCGTGAAGTGCGGTGTTATCGAGCACCGGGTACCGCCGCGAGCTCTCCAAGCATCACCTTTACCCGACAACGCCAATTCGCCCTGCATGACAAGCTCGGCAAATGAGAAAGACGATCTCGAACCTTGACTTCAAAAGTCGCGTGTGGCGAAGTAAACGCAGCCGATGGTGAGCATCACGGTGATGAAGATGGCGCAGCTCACGACGGGGCGGAGGATCCGGTAGCGGATGATTTGTGGTTCGTCGCTCGCGCCCCCTTGGTCGATGGATGCCGTGGTCTCGCCGCTCACGATCGCGGCGACCGTCTCACCCAGTTCGCCGGTTTGTGGGATCACGAACCTTAGCGGATTCATCACGTAGCGATCGAGCATCCGCCACTTCGAGAGTGTCGGTCGAATTGAACGCACGCTCGTGCCAATCAAGCCGTTGGTCGCCCCCTCCGGATCGCATTCGTACTCATCAACTTGATCGACGTGATGGACGAGGATCAAGTTGTCCGACTCAGCGGCATACGCGAGCGTTTCCACTTCGCCAGGCCCCAGTGCGGCCGACATCGACCAAGCGGGCCCGCTCGCTTGCGGCGTCTCGCTCACGATCCGACAATTCGCTTCGCCATCGAGCAGCGCAAAAGCGTTTGTCCCGCCAAGCGGGATGGCTTGCACGGGCATTAAGCTCGCGTCCGTTTCAATGCTGGCGATGACCTCGAGCGTTCGAGCATCGAGAATCCGCAGCGGTTCTTTGGCTCGGGCCACGAGTAGGTCTCGATCGCCGCAGGCGAGCACGAGCGGCTGGGAAGCCTCGCCTTCGAGATCGACCTGGGCCTCGACGAGCCAGGCCGCTTCGACTTGGCCTGGGCTGGCCTTGAGCCGATACAAGCGTCCCGCCGAAGCTACGAAGATCGCGGCGCCATCGACCGAAACCGCCACCCGGCGTGGCGCAGCCAGCGCCACTCCTGGGGGCAGGATATCTCGGAAGCCCGACGTCGCTCCGCCCATCATCCCGGCGAGCTTGGCGATCCAGTCCGGGACCGGATCGGGGCTGGTGGATGCCGCCGGCGACCCGTCCCCGTCCTCGATCACAGCTTCGCCGGTCGCATCTTTCCCAGTCGCAACCTCGCCAGCCGCCCGACGGATTTCTTCGACGCTTGTCATCGCCAGTCCGCCCGCATTCATCGCCAGCATCCGAGCGGGCGCGGCTCCATGGATCCATGTCGTTCCCGTCGGTAGCCGTAAACTCGGCACGGGCTCCCAGGCATTCTCGGCCGACAGCAGCAGCAGGTCGAGCGAGCCGGAACCGAAGGGATTGAAGCGCCCACCACGCACTTGAGCGACCAGGAAGTCACCACCGGGAATCGCGACGGGCGGCAACGATCGATCGCCACTGAATGCATCCGTCTCAAAGACGTCGACCCAGGCATTGACGCTCGCGTCGTAGCGAACGAGTCCGCCACCGGCGGTCGCACCAACAAATGCATCACCGCTATGAGCGATGTCGCGAATGCGTGCCGGGCCGCGAACTAGATTGTCAAAAATTCCGCCAATGACGCCCACGGTCAAACACAACGCGCCAAACATGCACGTGACACCGATCGCCAGAATCGCAGAACGCCAACGCAGTCCCGCGACCACTGAAACGCTGTAGAAGACGGCAAACAAAAACACGCACACCGGAATGCACCACAGCACCCTCGCGTTCCAAACATCCAATCGCAATCCCGCGATCAACCATAGCCCGACGACGAGCTGGGTCACGCACATGAACACAAACACGCATCCGCCGAGAAATTTTGCCAACAACAGTGCCGTCCGCGATACGGGCTTGCTCAATAACAAGTGCAGCGATCCGGGCTCGAGCATGTCCGGCACGATCGACGCCGTCACCAGGATGCCCAGAAAGATGACGACGAAACCGAGCAACCAATTGATGATCGTGGGCACGACCCATTGATTGATCAGTGTCGTGAATTGTGATTGATCGATTGCCAACGTGGCAGGAAAATCGATGCCCGCGTAAGTCAATAAAATCGATCGTGCCGAACGGGACTTGAACACGCCGGGTACCGCCGCCTCGATCCGCAACCGCCCCAGTCGCTGCTGCTCACTCGCGCTCAGTTCACTTCGGGTTCGCTCCTCGAGTTCGCGGCGCTCACGCAATCGGTTGGTTCCCTTCCAGGCCACCGCGTCGTACCAATCGTCACGCTCGAGCATCATGTTGAGCGAGTCGGCGATCTGTTGCAGCGGAATACGAACCTCGTCGCCTTGGCCGACACGCTCGAGTTGTCGTTTGAGGTCATCCGGTGTCGCTTCCGCGATCCTGGCGACCGCTTTGCCCTTCACTTCGGGGTCGACCAAGGCGCTGGCGAGCATCGCCTTGAGCCGCGTACCGTTCTCGAAATCGCGGACACGGAAGGACGTGGTGAAGTCCTCGCGAAACCCGATCGGCGACAAACATCCGAGCAAGATCCAAATCGCCAGAAACGCAACCCACAGAATCCGCGACGCGAACGCGGCATGGAACGAGTCCATGATCACAGCAAAGTAAGGCTTCAACATGAAACGACGGGCGACGCGACCAATTTGAGGAATGTTTGTTCGAGCGACGGGCGGATCAAGCTCAGCGACACGATCGAGAACTGTTCGCGTCGCAACTCGTCCACCACCCGATCGACGGCCGACTGTTCGTGCGTCGGCAACTCCAATCGGATCAATCGGTCGTCACCAATGCCTTGCATCCCAACCTGAATCGCGGCTTGTTCGATTTGCAGTCGTGCGGCCAGTAACCTGGCGAGCTCAGCGACCCAATCCGACTCGGCATGCGGATGCTGGTCGGGCGGCAAAACTTGCAGCACCGCTCGCGGTTCGCCGTGCAGTCGCGCAAGTTCCGGGATCGTGCCAATACCGCGAATCTCGCCCGCAGCCAAGATCGCGACGCGCGAACAAACCATTTCCACTTCCTGAAGGATATGGCTGTTCAAAAAAATCGTCTTGCCCTGATCACGCAGGTACTCAAGAACCGCTCGCACTTGGCTGCGTCCAACCGGATCGAGACCATCGGTGGGCTCGTCGAGCACGAGCAAGTCCGGGTCATGCATCAAGGCCTGGGCCAGTCCGAGTCGTTGGTACATACCCTTGCTAAACCGCTTGACCGACTCGCGATCGCGGCCGACGAGCCCGACAAGATCGAGTAACTCGTCGCTGCGATGAGAGATCAACGCCTCGGACATTCCACTCATGCGTCCGTAGAACTTCAGGGCGCTGCGGGCAGTATGATGTCGGTCGATTCGCAGTGACTCAGGCAGATATCCGACTCTCAAGGCAGCTTCGGTCGACCCCGCAGCTTTACCGAATAGGGTTGCGGAGCCAGTCGAGGGCCGGACGATACCGAGCAGTATTTTGATCAGCGTCGTTTTGCCGGCACCGTTCGGCCCGAGCAAGCCGAACACTTCGCCAGCGGCGGCGGTGAGCGAAACTCCACGGAGCGCGCGAATTTCACGGGATTGGCGACGCGTCCAGTGCCGGTAGGACTTGCGAAGTTCTTGAACGTCAACGACCTGTGTCACGCCGCAAGCGTCTTCATCAACAGGAACGTCAGAAACATTGCGGTCACGGCGACGAGGCCAGCAGCGAGCCAACGGTGGGCGGGTTGTCGCCACGAAGGTCGCCGCATGTCGCTCTCGTACTCGTGTCGAAAACGTTCACGCTCGCCCGCCGATTCAAACACCCCGTCCTCGACCAATTCGTGCAATCCGAACTGGATCGAGTATTCGATCACGCCATAAACACTGACGCGTCGTTCACTCGTATCGACACCGACGCCCTCAAAGTACCACAATTGGTTACCGAAGGATTGTTCCATTTCGGGTCGGTCGTCCATGCACCGAAGCTGGATGATTTCGCTTCGCTGAGGACAATAGCGACCTCGCACCAGTGATCGGCTGCAATCCAGCCGCACTTGTCGAAGCACGCGTTCAGAAAATCGTCGAGTCCGAGTTTCGGCTCCCATGGCATTACTCCAAAAACCGCCTAAGGGAAAATATCCGCCGGTCAACCATTATTGCTGGTTCCCGATCCCACGTCACGAGCATCTGCACTAATTTTTAAAGCTTGATGCAAAATTCATTCCGAGTTTTGTCACTCCAACTACCCATTTCCCCACAAGCGACTGATCCCATGCTGGAACGACGTTCACTTCGGGCGCCCATCGCCTTGGGGGTCGTGATGATCGTGTTGGTGGTCGTGTTAACGGCCGTCTGGATCACGTTTAACTTTTTGATGGCCACGGGTGACACCCAATCGCCCGCCGTTTTTTGGACGTTGCTCGCGACCGGTGCCGTGCTGCTCGCCG
>JBBSJZ010000182.1:0-10296 GCA_038256795.1 Pirellulales bacterium
CGCGGAAACCGGCGATATGCGGATCAGTGGGACGTTGGCGTCACTCGCCGGATTGGAACAAGCCATCGAAGCCGACCGCGACGATTGGAAAGAACTCGCGATCCGACGCATCCTGCTACTCAACGCTATGATGATGAGCGTTGGCGGCATCCCGCTCATCTACCTCGGCGAAGAGTGGGGGATGATGAACGATTATGACTTCGTAAAAGATCCCGCAAAGGCTGGAGATACGCGATGGGTGCATCGGCCCAAAATGCAGTGGAAGTTCTTGGACGAGCTCAAAGACGATGGGTCGATTCGCAAGCGGATCTTCAGATCGCTGCAGCGGATGATCGAGCTTCGCAAGTCCACGCCCGCGTTCTCGGGACTCGGAATGGAGTTGTTCCCGAGCGAGTCGAGGAATGTGCTCAGCTTCGTTCGCCAGCACGAAGGCAATCGCATGATCGTCATCGCCAACTTCGCGGAATATCCCCAGCAGATCGACAACAACCGGTTGCGAACCGCTGGGATGGGACGATTCTTCGAGGACATCGTCAGCCAACGATCGATCTCGACGAGCGAACCCTTGCCGCTCGAAGCGTACGAGTACCTGTGGCTGAGGCGTGTTTAGCCAGGCCGCCGGCGAGGAAGCGGCCAAAGCATGGACACCAACGATTCGTGTTGGCATGGTTGGTGGGTTGTTGGATGACTGCTTCGAGCCGCGCTGATGAATCCGTGACGATGACTGAAACGGTGCGTTTTGCGACTTATAATGTTTCCCTTTACGGCAAGGGAGTTGGCGATGTCGAACGACGGTTGGCAAGCGGTGACGATCGCCAAGCGAGAGATCTCGCCAGGGTGATCCAAACCGTTCGGCCTGATGTTCTGCTGCTCAATGAGATCGATTTCGACGAGGACGGCAAGACGCTCGATTTGTTCGCGGAGCGGTATCTCGGAGTCGACATCGACGACACTGCGGCGATCGAGTTTCCATATCGATATAGCATCCCGAGCAATACCGGCGTCGATTCCACGCTCGACATCAACCGCGATGGTCAGTCCGGTGGGCCCAACGACGCTTGGGGTTATGGCGTTTACCCAGGCCAGTATGCGATGGCGGTGCTCAGCCAGTTTCCGATCGACGAGTCATCCGTGCGAACATTTCAGACGTTTCGTTGGTGCGATTTTCCCGACGCGTTACAGCCCATCGACCCCAAGACTCAACAACCGTTCTATCCGGAAGAGTTGTGGTCCACGCTGCGGTTATCGAGCAAGAACCACGCGGATGTTCCGATCGTGATTGGAAAGCGGCGTGTTCACTTGCTCGCTTCGCATCCGACACCGCCCGTGTTCGATGGTCCCGAAGATCGAAATGGTTGTCGCAATCATGACGAGATTCGGTTTTGGACGGAGTACTTGGATGTCGAGAGCAGTCGCGCGCTGGTCGACGATCATGGCCAGCGAGGTGGTCTGGGCGGCCATGAGTTGTTCATCATCGCCGGTGATTTGAATGCGGACGTCGGCCGCGGTGATGGCCGGCACGAGTCAATCCTCAAACTACTCGAGCATCCGCGGCTATTCGATCCCGAACCCAAGCACGTCTTGCCTGCGGGCGCGAGCGAATCGGTGGGGCGAGCTCGGTTGAGCACAACCGCCGCGTTCGGTGGCCGCGACGGCATGCGAGTGGACTATGTTTTGCCGAGTCGAACCATGACGCTGCGTGACTCGGGAGTGTTTTGGCCGAGCGAAAGTGATCCCCGCCGCAAGATGATCAATGCCAGCGATCATCGGCTGGTGTGGGTCGAGGTCACGCTGCCTTGAGCAAGTTGATCAGAACTGATTCGGCGCGGCCAACGCGCGTCTTGCTCATGATCAGCTCGCTGCGTGGCGGCGGTAGCGAGCAACAGATCCTACTGCTGCTCAGACATTTGAATCGTACGCGATTCGAACCGCACTTGTATCTCGTCGAACGCGCCGGTGACTTGCTCGCCGACGTGCCCGCGGACGTTCGTATTCATGCCTTTGATGATCTTTCGAATCGCGGCGGCATGTACGTTCCCGGACGGGTGTTTCGCGATCAAGTTCGTCACCTCGAACGGGTGCTGGCGGACTTCGGCATCGACGTGATTTACGACCGCACGTTTCACATGACGATGATCGCCGGCGGACTTCGAAAGATGACGGTGCCTCGTGTGTCGACGATCGTCAGCCCACCCGAGCAAGCTTTCCCGCTCGTGGAGACTCGCTTTCGTTGGTGGAAGCATCGACGGCTTCGCAAGGCATACGCGAACTCGGCTCGAGTCATTGCGGTGAGTGATCTTGCGGCGGAGTCGGCGGCGAGATTTTATGGCCTCGATCGCCAGCGCATCGAAACGATCCCTAACCCGGTCGACGTCGATCGCGTGAAAATGCTCGCCCAAGGCGATGCACCCTGGCGAGATGAGCGATTGACGCTCGTGTGTGTCGGCCGCATGACGGCCGAGAAAGGACAACGGGATCTGGTCGATGCGATCGCCCTCCTCGAGTCAGTGCTGACCGTTCCCGCCCTCTGCGTTTGGATGATCGGTGACGGTCCAAAACGTGACGAATTGGAGTGGCAAGCTAAACGCGTGCTCCATCGTCACGAAGTGAAATTTTTATCACGACTGGCCAACCCCCTCCCCGCGATCGCTGCCGCCGATGCGCTGGTGCTGCCCTCGCACTTTGAAGGCATGCCCAACGTCGTGCTCGAAGCTTTTGCGTTATCGACTCCCGTCATTGCCACTCGCGCCGGTGGTACGGTTGAGCTCGAATGCGACGAACCGACGATCGCCTGGGCCGATCCGGCAACGCCGAGTTCGCTCGCCCGAGCGATCCAAAGTTTCATCGCCAATCGCAGTGCTGCTGCGTCGAGAGTGCAAGCAGCGACGACGTTAGTGCAATCGCGGCACGGTGTCGCCGCAGCCCTCGAGCGAATCGAATCCCATTTTCGAACTGCCGTTGCAAACGAGTTGGATTGATGGGCTCACTTCAGAGCTGTGATGATCGCGGGTTTTGTAGTTGGCTCGATCGACTACACTTTTGGCTGTTGCCGGAAAGCTCTCGAATCTAGTGTGAAAGATGACTCGCGAATCACTTCATGAATTGCTCAGCCCGTTTGGCCAAGAGCACGTTCTCCGTTTTTGGGATGAATTGACGACGGCCCAGCAAACGACTTTTGAGCAGCAGCTTCGCAGTCTCGACTTGGACCAGTTGCAGTTGCTCGTGCAGGGCCGGGATCAAAAGGTCGACTTCGCCGCGATGGCGGCAAACGCAGCGTCGCCACCGGCCGTGCGCGTCGATGGGACTGGTGCCGCATGGAGTCATGAAGAAGCATATCGACTCGGCGAAGAATCGCTGAGTCGTGGCGAGGTCGCGGCCGTGATCGTTGCGGGCGGCCAAGGAACGCGGCTCGGCTTTGATCAACCCAAGGGGATGTTCAAAATCGGGCCGGTGTCCGGACGGACCTTGTTCGAGTTCTTTGCCGACCGCTTGCGCAGCGTGAATGAGCACTATGGCGTGCGAGTGCCGGTTTATGTGATGACGAGCGAGGCCACGGACGCGGAAACACGCGAGTACTTTGAGTCGCACGATTGGCTGGGTCTGAACCGGGACGATGTGCGGATTTTCAAACAGGGCACAATGCCGGCGGTGGATGCGGCGACCGGCAAATTGCTGCTGGCGAGCAAAGATTCGCTCGCGCTCAGCCCCGATGGTCACGGGGGAACGGTGGCGGCTCTGGACAAGAGCGGTTGTTTGGCGGACGCCCAGTCGCGCGGGATCAAGCACTTGGCATACATCCAAGTCGATAATCCGCTCGTCGCGCTCTGTGATCCGGTGTTGATCGGTCATCACCGGATGGCCGGCAGCGAGATGACGACGCAAGTCGTTCGCAAGCGATTCGCCCAGGAGAAGGTCGGCAACGTCGTGATCGTTGATGGCAGCGTTCGGATTATTGAGTACAGCGACTTGCCCGCTGCGGCGGCGGAGGCGACTCGCGAAGACGGCGGTTTAAAATTGTGGGCCGGGAATATCGCCGTGCACGTGATCGACGTCGGTTTCTTGCAGCGGATGGCGCGGTCGACGGACGCACTGCCTTTTCACCGGGCTTTCAAAGCGGTCCCCTACGTGGACGAGACCGGACAATCGCTCGCGCCGGAGCAGCCAAATGCGACAAAATTCGAGCGATTCATTTTCGATTTGCTGCCGGAAGCCGAAAATGCTTTTGTTGTCGAGGCGTTATCGAGTGAGGCGTTCGCCCCAGTCAAAAACGCGAGCGGCGCGGCGACGGACACCCCGGAGTCTGCTCGACTGGCAATTGTGGACCTGCACAAAAAGTGGCTCATCGAGGCCGGTGCGACCGTTGCTGACGGCGTGCAGGTCGAAATCAACCCACGATTTGCTGGGTCAGTGGATGAGCTCGCGAAAAAGATCCCGAAAAATTTACGGATCAGTTCCGACCGTTATTTTGACGCCTAGGTAGAATAACCAAATCGATCGTGGTCGCCGAAACCACGGGCCGTCGCAGGGGTTCAATCCAATTGGACCCTCTTCCCGCCTCTCCTTTAACCTGCCAAATCCATCATGCGCTCCACGCTTCGCGCACTTCGGTGCCCTCGCCGACACCTTGGTCCCAGCTTTGATGGCCTGCATTCCCTGGGTCGGAGCGGCCCGGCGTCTCGTCGTTCGGATGGGCGGCGGGGCGGGCTGCTTGGCGGTGTGGTGATTTGCTTGATTCTCGCTGCGGTCGTTGGTGGCGTCGGTTACTACTTCGTGTATGACAACTCGGATCAAGTGTCCCAGGACAGCTTGATCATCGAAATGGTACGGCGGGCGCCATTCGATCACATCGTGTTGGAACAGGGCGAGATCGAAAGTAGCAGCAACATCGAAGTCGTGTGCAAGGTCGAAGCTCGCGGCGGCGGCGGTACTTCGATCCTGTGGGTGATCGACGAAGGTGCCAAGGTCAACAAGGGCGACAAATTGGTCGAACTCGACGCATCCCAATTGCAGGTCCAATTGAAGGACCAGCGGATCATGGTCGTCACCTCGGAGGCTGCGGTCACGAGTGCGCAAGCGCTCGTGGAACAAGCCACCATCGCTCGTCAAGAATACCTGGAAGGCGTCTATTTGACGGAAGAGAAAGCGATCCTCAGCGAGATGGCGGTCAACGAACAGGGGTTGAGAACGGCGCAGCTCGCGCTCGGTAGCAGCGAACGCTTGGTAGCCAAGGGGCTCGTCAAATCATTGCAACTCGAAGCCGACAAGTTCGCGGTGGCCAATTCACAGAACATGCTCGACGCAGCCAAGGGGCGATTGCGAGTGCTTCAGAACTTGACTCGCAAAAAGATGCTCGTCCAGTTCGATAGTGACATCAACGCTGCGGAGGCGGGACTCGTCGCGGCCCAGAGTAAGCTCGACGAGGACCAAAAGACTTTGGCGGATTATGAAAAACAAATCGCCAATTGCGTCATCACCGCTCCCGCAGATGGCGTCGTTGTTCACGCCAACCGATACAGTGGCCGTGGTGGCGGGGCGGAGTTTGTCGTCGAAGCCGGAGCCATGGTGCGAGAAAAGCAAGCCATCGTTCGCTTGCCCGACCCGAGCCAAATGCAGGTCAGATGCAATGTCAATGAATCACGCGTGACGTTGATTCAATCCGGCATGGCATCCAAAATTGCCGTCGACGCGCTTCCCGGTGTCCAACTCAAGGGACGCGTGGTGAAAGTCAATCGTTACGCGGAACCGAACAGCTACTTCAGCTCGTCGATCAAGGAGTACGCGACCACGGTTGCGATCATCGATCCGCCAGAGTCCATTCGGACGGGGATGACCTCAGAAGTCCAGATCTTTGTGGAACAGGTCCCTGACGCGTTGCAGATACCGATCCAAGGACTTTATGAACACGGCGACCAAATGTACTCGCTCGTTCAATCCGGACCCCAACGATTCGAAACTCGCGCGGTGACCATCGGCGCGACGAACGACAAGATGGCGACCATCACCGAAGGCCTCAGCGAAAACGACAAGATCGTTTTGAATTTACGCCAGCACTTGAACTTGATGGAATTGCCCGAGGTCACCGCGCAAGACAATAGCGACATGATGGATATTGCCGAGAACGGTGAACCGATTGCCGCCGGTGCGGATGGCCCCTCCTCTCCTCGGGGTGGACCTTCTGGTGCAGGTGGAGCTCCGGGTGACGGCGGACCCAATGGTGGCGAAGGTGGTGCTCCAGGCGGATTCGGCGGCGGTGGTGGGATGCCGGACATCGGCACCATCGTTGATCGCAGCATGGAGCGAAGCGACACGGATGGTGACGGCAAGATCTCCAAGGATGAAATCAGCAGTGTCGATGAAAATCGCCAGGCCGGCCTGACGGCGGCGGATACGGATGGCGACGGATTCGTCACGAAGGCGGAATTGATGGCTTCGATTAAGAAGCGGATGGCTGAAGGCGGCGGGGGCGGTCGCTAATGTCCACCGCCGATGCTTACTCGACGCCCGCATCATCCCGTCCTTCGGTGGTGACGTCGCCCCAGCGACTCGCGACGTCGATCCAGTCGCTCAAGAAAGAATACGTCCTCAAGAGCGAAACCGTGCGAGCACTGCGCGGGATCTCGTTCGATGTTCCCGAAGGTGATTACGTCGCGATCATGGGTCCCTCGGGCAGCGGCAAAAGTACGCTGCTGCACCTGCTCGGATGCCTGGATAAACCGACGGCCGGAAGTTTGCTCCTGGGCGATGACGACATTGCCTCGATGAGCGATGACGAGCTCGCGGACATCCGCAGCCGTCGCATCGGGTTTGTATTCCAGTCCTACAATTTGATCCAGCAATTGACGGTGGTCGAGAACATCCAAGTCCCGCTTTACTATCAGGGACGCCTGGGAGCGAAGGAACAGGCTCGAGCGGTCGAACTCGCGGAGCGCGTGGGGCTCGGCGATCGATTGGATCACCGGCCCAACCAACTTTCCGGGGGCCAGCAGCAACGGGTGGCGATTGCCCGCAGTTTGGTGAACGACCCGTTCTTCATTCTCGCGGACGAACCGACCGGGAACCTCGACTCCGTGACCACGGAAGAGATTTTGACGTTGTTCGATGAGCTCAACGGAGAGGGGCGAACGATCATTTTGGTCACGCACGAGGACGAGGTATCGCGGCGAGCTCGACGCGTCGTCCGTCTCAAAGACGGGATGCTGCACAGCGACAATCCCGTCGAGGAATCAACACGTCAAGCGGCTCGCGCGAGTCAACGTGCGAATGTCGTCGAATTGCTCAAGCGGGTATAGAAGGTGCTTCGATGCTGTGGTTAAGAACTTGGAATCTCGGAATCAAAAGTCTGGCGTTGCACCCGCTGCGCACCGGACTGACGATGCTCGGTATCCTGATCGGCGTGTGGTCCGTGATTGTGCTCACGGCGATCTCTCAAGGTGCGAGCGACCAAGTTCAGAAGCAAATCGAGTCGCTCGGTGCCAATAACATCATTGTTCGCAGCGTGAAGCCGCCGGATGAAAAGATGGCGGGGATGTCGGCCAGCCAGTACGGAATTCTGCGGGTCGACTTGGACCAGATACTGGCCACGATCCCGACCATCGAATCCGCTATCCCCATCCGCGAAATTCGTCGCCAATTTACCTACCGCGATCGCATGATCGATGGACGCATGGTGGGTTGCACGCCGAATTATTTCAAAGTCAATCAATTAAAATTGCGGGCGACGGGTGGACGCTTTCTGACGGATGCCGACGGGTTGCTCGCGGATACCGTGTGTGTCATCTCGGCGGGCGTGGCCGAGCGATTATTCCCCTACGAGGAACCGCTTGGCAAACGTGTCTATGTGCCGGAGCATACCGATTACTACCGCGTCGTCGGCGTGCTCGAGCATCGCAATGCGTCGGCGGCAATCGGCGGTTCGCTGGACTCTCAAGACTTCTCGGCGGATATCTACATTCCGATGGAGACCGTCCGACGCCGCGTCGGTGACACGATCGTTACCCGCCGCAGCGGCCAGTTCCAAATCGAGATCATGGAGCTCAATCAAATCACGCTCCAGGTCGCGAAGGTTTCCCAGGTGCGCACCACCGCGGCAATGATCGAAACGCTGCTCGAACGTCGACACGCATCGGCGGGCGATACCGCTGTCGTCGTCCCGCTCGAATTGCTCGAACAAGCGAGGAACTTACGACTGATGTTCTTGGGCATCGGTATTTTAATCGCCTGCATTTCGCTCATGGTCGGTGGTATTGGGATCATGAACATCATGCTCGCGAGCGTCACGGAGCGAACGCGGGAGATCGGCATTCGACGTGCTCTCGGCGCCCGCCGTGCCGACATTGTGCGTCAATTCTTGGTGGAAACGACGGTACTTTCCTTCGCCGGTGCGGCGCTGGGCATCATTCTCGGCTTCCTCGGTCCGCCGCTTTACCACCTCGGTATGTGGGGCGTGAAGAAGAGTTTTCCGGATCAATTCGCGGCCCTGCCCGGGGCGATTCGTGACGCGGAGCCGACGATCGTTTACGAAACCATTCCGATTGCCGTGATCATTGCGGTCGCGGTCGGTCTGGTCAGCGGACTTTACCCCGCCATCCGAGCCGCCAAGATGAACCCGATTGAAGCGCTTCGACACGAGTGAGTTGAGTGGCTACAAATGGCTCGGTCGGTTGTTTAAGCTGATGGACGAGTTCATCTCGTCTCCAACAAAAAAGGCGAATCCGTCATGCGTCGATGTGGCGAATCGCCTGCGATCAATGGGAAGTCACTTCTGAATCGTTTCATCATGATGCCGTCAATTCACGGCGTCGTCGCCGCTTTGCTCGTCACACTCCAGCTGGGTTGTCGAGAGAAGACGGAGTCCGATGTGGTGCTTTTCGCGACGCTCCAGCAAGAAACGGCGATGCCGATTCTCGGTGCGTTTGAGCGCGGGACGGACGACGCGGTCGGTGTGACGTCACGATTCGACGAGGATCCGGCGGAAGCATCGACTCTAATCCAACAAATCATACGTGGTGATTCGCCACCGCCGTGTGATATCGTCTGGAACACGGGAGTACTCGAAACTGTGCGGCTGCAGAAGCTCGGTTTGTTGCAACCACGCCGCTGGACCATCGGCTCGGGCTGGCCTGGGAACTGCGTCGCCTCGGACGAGAGTTGGTGCGGGTTCGCTGCGACCGCTCGGGTGATTCTCGTCAACACAAACCTGTTGACCGATCCCCAGGATTATCCCCGCTCGGTGCTCGAGCTCGCCGACGAGAAATGGCTGGGGCGATGTGCGGTCGGCATACCGACCGTTGGGAACACGGCGACCCATTTTGCTGTTTTACGTGAGCAACTCGGTCGCAGCAGGACATTGGAGCTTCTACGAGGCATCCAGGAGTCCGCGCTAGTGCTCCGAGGCAGTCGCCAAGTTGCGATCGCAGTCTCCGCGGGCCAGGCGGCCTGGGGCGTCACCGACTCCGATGCGGCGATTGTGGAAGTCGAGTTGCGGAACCCCGTCGCGATCGTTTTTCCCGACCAAGATTCGAGTCAACTGGGGACTTTACGGATTCCCAGCACCGTCGCCGTGTTGAAGGGTGCCGAACATCCGGTGTCGGCTGGCGTGCTCGCGGATTACCTCATCGAGCCTGCGACCGAGGACCGGTTGTCGATGGGCAACGGCAGCGAGATACCGCTTCATCGCGACTCAAAGTTTCCGTCACGAGTGCTGAGCAGCGGTCCCGTGCGTTGGATGAACGCCGATTTCGAGGCCGCCGGTGAGGGGCATGACGAATGGATCAGCGAACTGCGGAATCGATTTGATCGACCATGACGGCTCGCTCCCACGGCGTGGATGCTCGAGGTTGAACTCGATCGGCTGGGTTAGGCGAGGCCTTCGCGGGCGATGATGATTGGGGCGCCGGTGGTCATTCTCTTTAGCTTGCGAGCGACTTCGGACTTTTCCATCGTGCCGTTCTTGGCGCGGGCGAGCAAATTCGCGGTCTTTGCACGGCGTGTTCGGCGGCGGCGAATTTCTCGTTTTCGTTCAGTTCCAGCCATCAGGAATCGGTATCCGGGAAAATAATGGGGTTGTGGTGATAGGTCTTCGGCCCAGATTAAACCAAGCCGGAGGCAAGGTTGTCATTAGCGCCCTGAAAAAATTTGTCGATTTCGCGATTATGCCTTCTTCTTGACGATGCCTTTCGTCTTTTTCTTCGCAGCAGCCTTTTTCTTGGTAGTCCTTTTTGCAGCCTTCTTTTTGGGAGCGGCCTTGGCGGCTTGATCAGCTGCCTCAACCTGTGCCTTGGCCAGAACGCTGTTCGC
>JBBSJZ010000183.1:0-10178 GCA_038256795.1 Pirellulales bacterium
ATATTTCCATTACAGGGCATCTAAAGCGTGTTGGTCAGTTGGTAAAACTGTCCCGATCAACAATCACTTGACATGTCGGTTACAAAACGAACTGAATTTTCGGTCAGTCTTTCGTAAAGTCAAACGGTTGGAGCTCCTGAAGCGAACTTTCGCGACAACTAGCTTGTCCAATGTAGAACTGAAGCGTGGAACGGCAACGCCGCTAGACGCGTATTGAAAAAGTGGGCGATCGACAAGGAGTCGATGGCCTTTCGCGATCTGCGAGTCGAATCGCCGCGGCCATGTAAATGGGTTGCTGGCGAGATGAGTCGCGGGTGGCGGAGAACCCTTTCATCCCCCTATGGATAGGGCGATACCTGGGCAGAGACGTTAACGTGCCGAGCGACCCGCCGAGGTCGCATGGAACCAAAATCGGACACGTTATCAGCACTGGGAGCGAGTGGCGATGCACGACGAATACCGCGACGAAAAGATCAAGGATCTGCGAGACCAATTAACTCGGTTCGCACCCAAAGCGAAAAAGATCGAACAAGCCGATCTGGCCGAAAAGCTCTTCACCGAGCTCGAGGAAGATCGACCCTACGCTTTCGATTACGTTTGCTTTCGGATCACCAATTACCGTCCCGATGCGCCAAGCCGGCACAACTTGCCAGCGGACACGCTCAAGCATGACTTGCGCCTGCTCATCGAAGACTTGATCGATTCGGCGGATATTGCCATCGAGGAGATGTCCGAACCGGTGCACACCGTCGATGACCTCAGCAAAATGTTCAACGTCTCGACGAAGACAATTAGCCGCTGGCGCGATGCGGGTCTCGTCAGCCGCCGGTTCCTGTTCGGCGGTCGCAAACGCGTCGGATTTTTGCACAGTAGCGTGGAGCGATTTGTCGCCGGCAACCGCGAGAAGATCCGTCGTGGCGAGCGATTCAGCCAACTGACGGACGACGAGAAGAGTGAGATGATCGAACGTGCTCGCCAATTGGTCGAGTCCGGTTCGAGCTTGTCTGAAGTCACGCGTCAATTGGCTGCCCAGATGAATCGTAGTCCCGAGACGATTCGCTACACGCTCAAGAATTTCGACGCTGACCACTTGGCCGTAGCGATTTTCCCGAGCCACCGTGGCACATTGACGGACGATGACAAGCGAGCGATTTACCGATTGCACGATCACGGAGCGACGATCTCACAGTTGTGCAAGCGATTCAATCGCAACCGCACGAGCATCCAGCGTATCTTGCTCGACATGCGGATGCAGCGGATTGAAGAGTTGCCGTTGGATCACATCTACAACGAGGATTTCGAGAATACCTCTCGCGAGTCGGAGTATCTGGGTAGCGGACCTGAACCGGCAAGCGCTCCTCGCAAAGTACGTGTGCCAGCGGATTTGCCGAGCTATCTCGCGGCGCTCTACGACGTGGCACTGCTGACGCGAGAACAGGAATACCATCTATTTCGCAAGATGAACTACCTCAAGCACAAGGCCAGCCGGCTGCGTGAACAGTTGAGTAACGCCAAGGGCACTCGCAATGCGATGATGGACGAGATCGACAAGCTTTACGAGCAAGTCGTGCGGACGAAGAACCAAATCGTGCAGAGCAATTTGCGGTTGGTCGTTTCGATCGCCAAGCGTCACGTGGCGAGTTCCGATGATTTCTTCGCGTTGGTGAGCGATGGGAACATGTCGCTGATCCGCGCCGTCGAAAAGTTCGATTACTCACGCGGCAACAAGTTCAGCACGTATGCGTCGTGGGCGATCATGAAGAATTTTGCGCGGACGATTCCGAGCGAATTCAAACACCGCGATCGCTTCCGCACGACGACCGAGGAATTGTTCCTGTCCCGCCAAGACGAACGACTCGATCCTTACGTGGAAGAAACGGTCCAGCGTCGCCGTCAACGCGAGTTGTCCAAGATTCTCAATCGTCTCGATGAACGCGAGCAAAAGATTATCTCGGCACGCTTCGGTTTGGCCCGTGGCACGGAACCGTTGACATTGAAGGAAGTCGGCGAAGAGATGGGGGTCACCAAAGAACGCATCCGCCAGTTGGAAGCGCGAGCTCTGGTGAAACTTCGCGAAGCGGCGGACGAAGCCAAGATCGATGTCGAACTCGGCTCGTAAGGGACGCGGGAATCAAACAGTCGGTTTCGCGCTAGCAACGTCCAAGCCGAAAACTAAGGGCAAGCCGGACATCAAGATGGGAGTCGATTGCTAGCCCGAGACAACCGCATACAGCCCCGGTCCCAGCACGATGAGGCCGATCGCGATCGCGGCCAATGATGCCACCAGCACCGCGCCAGCGGCAGTGTCCAGTGACCGGCCCACGAGTGGATGGTGCTCGGGATGCACGGCACGAACCAGTGATTCGATCGCCGAGTTGATCAGCTCAGCGACGAGGACAGCGGCGATCGCCATGACCAGTGCGACCCATTGCCAGGCCTCGATTCGCAGCCAGGCCCCGATAGCGAGCACCACGACGGCCATCGGTACATGGACGTAGAAGCTCGTCTGGTCCGTGACTGCAAAGCCGATGCCGCGCCATGCGACTCGAAATTTGTTTCGCCAGTGCGTCATTCGAGGCCTTCGGATCCGGGCGGTGCGAGCAATTGACCCCCGAGGTATCCGAGTTTACCCACCGGTAAGAAACGCGGTTCGACCATGAAACCGAAGCCGACATTGTCGCGGCCCGGGTCAATGTTTACGCCCAGTCGTACGAGGAACGATTCGCCGATGCGCGTCAGTGCAAAGTTTTGGCCCACGTTACCCACTGAGCTAAAGTCGTACGTCGATCCGGCGGAGAGAATCCATTTTTCATTGAGTCGATAGTTGAGTGTGCTGCGCAGCACCGTGCTGCTAATCGGACCTTCGAGCGACATCATTCCGACGTAGATATCACCGAGTCCGGGGCGACTCGTCAGCACACCGCCGCTGAATGACCGCAGTCCCAAATCAAAGAAGTCGACGTACCCGTCGCTGAGCAGTGATACGCGGTCCCCCAAGTTGTAGACCATGTCATACGTTGCCGGACCGATGCTCTCGCCGAAGTTGTCGCGTTCGCCGTTGGGATAGAGCGTTAAATCTGCATCAAAGCGAAGCAAATCGACAATCCGCTCGCGTCCCGGTAGTCCGCGTTTGGTTTGAAATCGTTGATGGATACCGACTTTGGCAAGTTGTAAATCATCGGCCACGGTTTCACTCGGCGCGGTCACGTAACTCTGCAACCCATGGCGAAGGGCGTAGGTTCGTGGATCGAACTTTGCCGGCAGTGCTCCGCCATAGTTGTCAAAGATGAATCGGCGACGAAATTGTTCTTGAGCATTGTCATCGAGCGAGTCGTAAAGCGGCAACTCGTCGTAATCCGCGTCGCTATCGGCATAGAAGTACTCACCCGTGAATTCGATTTTATGCGCTAAACCGCGCACATTGAGCAGACTGCTTTGGATCGATGGATCAACTCGCCACATCGGCAAACTCGCGCGTATCCCGGCTTGTCCCCGCAATCGCGTGAGCGAATCACCATCCGTCGCTTCGCCATAGTGCGCGGCCTCGCCAGAGATAAACGGAGCGACTTTCAGTACGCCGGCTTGGACGGGCAAGGCGAGTTCGTGCATCGTGGATGCGATGATCCCTTCCCGATCCTGTTCACCGGGCAGCGTCGTGAACTTAGCGATCTCCACGGGATTCGTCGGCGCGTCGGCGACGTTGAGTTTCGCGTAGCCGACGTGGCTGTGTGTCGAGTACGTGAGTGAATCGCCCAGCAGAGAACCGCCGAGCAAGTAGTGATCAAAGCGAGGGTCTTCCGTTTCTTCGAAGAACTCGTTGACTTGCACGTTCCCGGAAAGCGAGAATTGGTTGTTGTGGTAGTACTTGTTGAGCAATAGTGCGGTGCGTTGGTCGGTATCCTGGTCCCACTCGTTTTCGAAGTACTGTTCTAAGAAGTTTCGATCGCTGAGGTTTCCGAGTTCCGCGACGAACTCAAAATCATTCGCCAAGGATTGGCGATGTCGCAGCAGCGCGCGACCGCGAGTCGTTTGTTCGGGATCGAGATCGCGGCGATCGAAGCCGAGCGTATCCAGACCGCTGTCTTGAATCGCCCAGGCATCGAAGCGACCGCGGGCCGGGCCGGGAACGCCAAAGAGTCCGGGCAGGTCGTAGTTGAGATTCGTCCCCAGCGCCGGCCCACGTTTGCTCAAATAATCAGTCGATAAGGTCCAATCCACGCCCGGTGGCACGTTTTGGAAACCGAACAATTGAAGCAAGTCAAAATCGATCATCGCTTGAGCGCCAAAGATGCTGTCGTTCCCGAACTTGGCACCCTTGATGTAGAACGACGGTGCGTCGAGTGACGTGGCGAATCGTGGCCAATAGAGCAGTGGGACGCCGCCAAAGTAGACGAAGTTATTGGCGCTGGTGACGTACGGTTGCTTGTCGACGATTGCGGCGCCGGTGAGTGGATCGGCGAGGATCCGCTCGCGATCATTGAGTTGCAGTCGTTCGCTTTGCAACCAATATCTCGGCACACCCATGCGGCTGCTCGTGACGGCGGCGTCGAAGGCGATGAAATTGCCTTTGGAAACTTGTTGCATCACGTCGGCCTTGAGCCGCACGATGCCTTGGTAATTCGGAACCGTCGTGATGGCCTCGGCCTCGAGCACCATCCCGACTTCTTTGACCACGTTGTAGTACATCGCGTCCGCATAAATGACGCGATCGCCCTGGCGAAACACAATGTCGCCTTCGAGATAGAATTCGCCATCCGCTTGCGAAAGGTCGCTCTCACCGGAGAAGATCCGCGACATGAGCGGGATCCAACCGACCACCCGCTCCGCAGAAATGGAAACCGTGCCGAGTTGCATTACTCCTCCGCCCGGCGACTCGGCAGTGATGCCTCCAATGTAGAGCGTGACGCCGCCGCGGGCGACTCCGATGGTCTCGTTCAACTCGGGCCGATTGATGAAGTCGATCTTCGCGGGCATCGTCGTTCCACGTTGGGTGAGCACGACCGAATGTGTGCCACCACCGAACGAGAACGGTATCCCGCCTGACGTCGCGCCATCTTGGTCGACGATGGGTGGCGGCGGGAATTGGGGCTCCATCATCGCTTGGACTTGGGGAAGCCGCACCGGCGATTGATACTGGGCCTGGGATACGCCGCTCGCCAGCGACGAATCCATCGCCGTCGATTGTTCGAACAAAGCTGGTTGATTCAATTCGGGAATGGAACCGACGAGCGGACAATCGAAGTCCGGAGCACCGCGGTACCGCGGCGCGTCAATGCTCGGGGAACTGGCCGTCGTGATCGTTGCCGTCCAGGGCCGAGATCGATCACCATCGGAGGCCGTCGACACACCCTCCGCAGCGATCCGGGAACGAATCCGCCCCGTCTCGCCATCGACCACAATGACCGCTCGATCCGCAATCAATTGCTGGTCGCCGTAAAGCAAGATCACATTGCCGACGAGTAGGTACGCGTCGGCCTGGCCAATTTGCCAACGATGAAGTGTCTCGCCGCTCGCTCGCAAGACGCGCTCCGAAGAGTCCGCCGGTTCAGCCGCCAAAACGAGCGGGGCCATGATCGAAACCAAGAACACCGCGAGCGCAGCCAAACAGCCTCGCTGGCGCGTTGTGCTCCAGCAATCCCTTCGATGCGATCCGGTGGTGGCTTCCGTGCCGACCAAGAGCTTCCTATCCCTCGCGTGAGTCAGTGATTGCCGATCGGCAATCGCTCGCGACTATACGAACAGATTTTAGCTGGTCACAAGCCAGAAACGCGGCACTGCGGACGTCTCAGTGAAACACCGGTCACGCGGAAAAACGTGGGGTGCATCGCGTGAAACGCCCAGCCGAGCATGAGTCATTCATGCGTCTTCGCCAGGATAAATCGAGATTCAGTGCGTTTTGTCGGTCTTGTCCGTCGGTTTCGGATCGTTGCTCGCGAGCATTCGAAACACCTCGTCGAGTCGTCTCCGAATCAGTCCCGACCAAACCGAGTAGCCCGAATCGTTCTGGTGCAGTCGGTCATCGCCGAACAAGCTTGCGAGCGGCTTGTTGTCGCGATCCAAATAGTGATCGGCCGTGGCGACGAAGTAAGTGTTCGCTTCCGTTTGCGTGATCTCACGCAGCCTCGCGTTGAGCTGGCGTATCTTGGGCCATGCATCTAACCGTCTCGGTGTCGGTGTGACTTCCACGATCAAGATCGGTGCCTCAGATTGATGGCGCCGTGAAACAGCAATCACGTAGCGAACGAGCGCTTCGACTTCGTCGGGAGTGTGATCGTTCTTGGCCCCCGAGACATCATTGCCCACAAACATCACGAGCGCGCGATACTGGTGCGGATGAATCAATCGCTCCGCGTAGACGGCAAGATCGCTGTACTTGGCACCCCCGTAGCCACGCCGAATCGTGCGGTAAGGTGCCATGTCGGCAGCCGCGTTTTTCCACAATCGAATGCTGCTGCTACCGACGAGCAATATGCCGTCGACGGGATCAACTTCCGACTCATTGAGTTGGTCGAGCTCGTGGATCTCGTCCTCCCACTTCGCGACCGCAGCATCACGGTACTGGTCGAGGACGCTCGAGTCGGGCCGACCAGATTCTTGGGCCGTCAGCAGCGACGAATGGAGCAGCAAACCGGCGAGTAGTAATGCGATTCGTGTCGTTTGCATGGTGCGATTTCGCAGTCCGTTCTCGGGTGTATGTGCTGGATGCCGTGCGGCGAGTATAGCTCAAGCAACTCAGCTTCATTCGAAGAAAGTGACACAGCCTATCGCGGCGAGACCCCTTTGAACCAGAATCCGTTTCAAACTGCAGCGGCGACCTCCGTCGTGGATGGAATCGTCGTCGAGTTCGCAGTCGACAACGGATTTCAACACGTCAGCAATCCGACGATGAAGATCAACGCCGCGTCAGCGGTTTCGATTCTGAAGATTGGCGCAACGGCGACTCGGTCCACCGCACGCGGCGGGGAGCTGCGAGTTGCTCGTGCTGAAGAGCACTTCGGTGCCGTCGATCGTTTAGGCGACTTTCTTGCCGCACGGGGCGCGGAGGTCGAATAACCCGAAGATTTCGTCACGTGTCAAACCGCCGCCCTGGGCCGGAGTCGGAATCGATGACGGATCGTTGCTGAATAGCGTGTCGAACATTTGACGTTTTTGGTCGAGGATCTCGGCGATACGTTGTTCGATCGTGTTCGTCGCCATCATCCGGGTCACGGTCACGGGGCCCGCGGCGCCGATGCGGTGGGCACGGTTGATCGCTTGGTCTTCGATCGCCGGGTTCCACCAACGATCGAACAGAAACACGTACTGACAAAATTGCAGGTTCAGTCCGACGCTGCCCGCGCCGTAGCTCATCAAGATCACGCTTTTGGAGGGATCGTTCTTGAATTGGTCGATCACACCGTCGCGTTTCTTGTGCGGCACGCGGCCGTGGTATTCGAGCGGTCCGAATCGTTCGAGCGCCGGACGCATCTTATCGATGCTGCTCACCCATTGGCTGAATACGATCGCCTTGTAACCGCTCGCCGTGACCTCTTCCATGTCCGCGACAAGCCGCTCGAGCTTGGCGCTGCTTCCCGTGGCCGGATCGAAATTGCATATTTGCTTGAGACGAAGCACGAGTTCGAAGACGTGCTGGATGGTCAGTTCCTGTTCGAGTTCCTCGAGATTGATGACGCCCTGTTTCTCGGCAATTTCGTAGGATGCCCACTGCTGGGGTGTCAAATCCAATTCGGCATCGCGGAACATTTTCGGCGGCATATCATCGAGCACCATGTCCTTGGTGCGGCGCAGAATGTACTCGCGAGCGGCCTCGGCCATCTGTTGGATTGGCATATCACTTTTGAGGTATCCCGGAGCGAGATACTCAAAGATCCCGACGAGATCTTCGGGCGAGTTCTCCACCGGCGTCCCCGTGATCGCCCATGATCGCGTCCGCGGAATCGCCCGCACGATCTCGCTCGTCGTACTGTTTTTATTCTTGATCCGCTGGGCCTCGTCGAGCACGACGAGGTCAAAATGAAGGCCGCTATCGAGCACCGTTTCGCGGTCGCGCATCAGCAATTCGTAGTTCGCGATGCGCACGGGCACCTCGGGGGATCGCCACTGGAATTCACGTTTCGCGGCATTCCCCTCGATCGCGGTGACGGGAATCTCCGGCGCCCAAACACGGAACTCGCGGAGCCAATTGGTGACGAGCGGCTTGGGGCAAATCAACAGCACGCTGCGCACTTCACCGCTGCACAGTAGCAACCGGATTGTGCTGATCGCCTGCATCGTTTTACCCAGCCCCATCTCGTCGGCGAGCACGCAAGCGTAGCGCGGAAACATGAACGCGATCCCATCAAGCTGGTACGCGAACGGATCGAACGGGAAACTCAACTGGCCGCTGCCCACGAGCAGATCCAGTGGCGGTTGCAGCAAGTAGTACAAACGATCTTGCAGCTTGACGATCTCCCGCGGCGGATGAATTCGGGATCGCCGCGGCGATCGCTTTACGGCCCCGACCCCATCGGCATCGTCCCCCGCAGCTTCATCTCGCGCCAGCGCAGCCGCCGCGACATCGGGCTTGATGCGGCCCGCGATCGGCGCCGCGTGATGCTGCTTGGGCAAGATCCATTGACTCGCTTCCGGGAACATGAATCCCGTGCATCGAGTCGTCAGCGGTGTCACGCGAATCGAGATCGCGCGCGGGGCCAGTGGTTCGATCGGCATCGAGTAGACGTCGGCGGGAACGAGCGAGGCACTGGACCAGCTATGGATTTCGTCCCACTCGGCGACCAGACTCGAGCTCCGCTTCAACATCGAAGGCTCGTCGGGTACGAAGTTCACGCGGCTCTCGCAATTTGGGATTGGGCTTCTCGAATGGCTTCACGAATGCGCTCGAACGGCTCCACGACGTCGGCCAGTTCGCCGAATCGGTCCGCGAGCAATTGCACTTCATCGAGACGCTCCACCGCGACGCGCAACGTACCGCCGGTGAATGGGACCGACGAATAACCCGCAAGCATATCGTCGGTAATCGGCCCCTCGTCGTTTTCCGCCGCCTCCGTCACGAGCGCGACCGGCGCGTCACAGTGCTCGTCCAATCGCAAAGCTTCGGCTTGGTCACAACACACGAGCGATAGCGGCGTGCGAACTTTCTCTAGCAACAGTTTGCCGATCACTTCACTAATCAAGTGGCTGCGCAAGGTGGCGCCGTACAGGATCTCGTGCGTCTTCGTCGGCCGGACGGGCAACGTGCACTGAAACTCCAGTGGCCGACCGCCTCCGTTGAGTACGAGCAGTCCGCCGGTCCATCCGGTGCGATCACTTTCGATCACCGTGAAGTAAGCGATCGTGACGGCCGCGTTTGAGAGAGACATGCCTTACCAGAACGAGAAGTCGACGATTTCAACGCGTGGTGACGAATTTCCCGTCGCCGCGTCGATCAATGGATGCCCAGTGCATTGGTTGTCTTCGGCGAGCGAGTCGTAGCGTCTTTAACGGGAATGGCGATTGTCCGTTTCATGCGCTACCCTGCGGGCTGGCCATCAGCTACCCCGCACTGGGAAACTTGAACGATTTTGCGGATTGCGAACAAGATTGTGGCAAATAAAACGCTTGAGCCAGGCTCGTTTGCTCGACAACGCAAAAATGCCGTGGTTATACTCGACCCCTTCGCTGCTCACCCCCTGACACTCACGCTCATCCGCCGCCGCAGGTAATTCGCCAATGTCCTACGACCATGAGCCACTTTCGCCGATGTTCCGAATCGATGTTTCGGCCGAAGCCGGCTCGCAACCCCCCGTGTCGAACAACCAAATCGTCATCGAACTGCTTCGCCAGATGGTCATCGGCCAACAACAGCAGAGCAAGTTGATCCAAGAACTCACTCAAATCACTGTTTCGCTGCAGAAGCAGCGAGTCAGTGAATTGCAACAGTGGAAGAACGCCAATCCGAGCTTGGCCCAGGCGTGCCGCAAGGCTGCGGAGTCGCTCAGCCGCGTGCAGACCCAATTTCTCGAGAATTTGACGGAAGAAATCGTCGAAAATGAAGAGAACTTGGTCGATGGCGACTTCATGCTCAACGAATTCGTGGATCGCTTCGGTCCCCGCCTCGCCCATCTCAACGGCGTCCTGCAAGTCCTGGCGCAACTCGGCACTGGCGAAACAGTCGCCTAACTCAACGATTACTCCGCGAG
>JBBSJZ010000184.1:0-10140 GCA_038256795.1 Pirellulales bacterium
GCAAGCGATGCCAGCGATTCGCGAACAGATCACGGACAAGATCCGCGACGAAAAGATGCGTCTGGCTTCCACTGATTTGTTTGCCAAGCTGCAACAGCAGGCGCAAGTGGTGAAGGTGCTCGGCGATGCCGAATTGTCCAAGCAATACCCCGGTGTTGCGGCGATTGTGAATGGCCAGCAGGTGTCGATGGCGGCGCTTGGGACGGAGTGCATCGAGCGGCACGGTGAAGAGGTGCTCACCGGTGAAATTCATCGCAAGGTATTGATCCAGGCACTGCGCCGCGCTAACCAAGAGGTGACCGACGCCGACTTGCAAGCCGAGGTCGCTCGCGCGGCCATCAGCTTTGGCTACGTCAGCGGCGACGGCCAAGCGGACTCCGAAGGTTGGATGGCTTCGGTGCTCAGCAACGCCGCGACGACGCGCGAATTGTACATGCGTGATGCCGTGTGGCCGAGCGTGGCCTTGTCGAAGTTGGTCGAAGGCGACATCCAAGTCATGGAAGAGGATTTGAGGACTGAATTCGAGGCCAAGTACGGACCCCGCGTCGAAGTGCTCGCCATTGTGCTATCGGATCAGCGGAGTGCCCAAAAAGTTTGGGACATGGCTCGCAACAACCCGACCGACGAATTCTTTGGCCAGCTTTCGGAGCAGTACAGCGTCGAGCCGGTGTCGGCGAGTAATCGTGGCAAGGTACCCCCGATCCGCAGGAACAATGGCCAAGCCGCGATCGAACGAGAAGCATTCTTGCTCAAGCCCGGCGAGCTCAGCGGAATCATCGCGACCGGCGACAGCTACATCATGTTGCGATGCCAGGGGTTCACCGAGCCCGTGGTCACCGACGCGGAAGCCGTCCGCACGGAGCTCACCAGTTACATTCATGAAAAGAAGATGCGTCTGGCGATGAGCAAGAAGTTTGACGAATTGAAGGAGACGTCCGAGATCGACAACTTCCTCGTCGCGGCGAAACAAGAATCACGAGTCGCCCGAGCGCCGGCCAGCGGCGGCCAGCCTGCCAAGTAGTCCTCAAACCGTCGGACAAGTCACTTTTCGACCGCGAGTCCGCTGAATCTTTCAGCAGTCTCGCGGTTTTTAGTGTTACCCCTGGGCGAAACGCGGTGTCTGGGGTGACAATGCAGTTGTCCCAATACCCATTCCCTCATAATGCCATGACCCAGCCGTTCAATCTCGACACGCCCAATATCGATGCACCCGCGATCCAGCCGCTGACGACGGACCCGGCGCCGGAGCCCTTTGAGGTTCGGTTCGCCTCGCGCGTGGACCGTTTGCCGCCGTACATGTTCGGGCGGATCAATAATTTGCTCTATCAAAAGCGTCGTGCCGGTCACGACGTGATCGATCTCGGCATGGGCAATCCGTCCGATCCACCCGATCCGATCGTGGTCCAGAAGTTGATCGATGCGGCGTCGGACGACACCAATCATGGTTACAGCAAGTCCAACGGGATCACGAATCTGCGCCGCGAGGTGGCGTCCAAGTACCACCGCAAGTACGGCGTCCGACTCGACCCCGAGACGGAGATTATCTCCTGTTTGGGCAGCAAGGAGGGGTTCTCGCACATGTGTCTGGCGCTGATGGGCCCCGGTGATACCGCGATGATTCCCTCGCCGTACTTCCCGATCCACATGTACTCGGTGATCCTCGCCTCGGGCAATGTGGTGGCGTTGGATGTCGCAGACCCCAACAAGTTTCTTAGCAACGTGGCCTACACGTGTGAGAACATGATGCCACGGCCCAAGGTGTTGATTGTCAATTATCCGCACAACCCTTCATCGGCGACGATCGAACCGGACTTCTTTGTCGAAGTCGTGCGACTGGCCAAGAAATATGGGTTCCTCGTGATCCACGACTTCGCCTACGCGGACGTGGCCTACGACGGATACTTGCCCCCGAGTTTTCTGTCGGCACCCGGTGCGAAGGATGTCGGGGTCGAGTTCACGACGATGAGCAAGGGCTACAACATGGCCGGTTGGCGGGTCGGGTTCTGTGCCGGCAACTCCGAGATGATTCGTGGCTTGGGCACGGTGAAGGGTTATTACGACTACGGCATGTTTCAAGCGATTCAAATTGCCGCAATCGTCGCCCTTCGCGAGACCGAGGCGAGTGTCGAAAAGCAATCGCTCATTTACCAAGGTCGCCGCGATGTGCTCGTGAGTGGACTGCGGCGACTCGGTTGGGAAGTGACGCTTCCCAAAGCCGGTATGTTCGCCTGGGCGAAGGTGCCCGAACCGTGGCGGAGCCAGATGTCGACGATGGACTTTGCGATGAAGTTGCTCGAGGAAGGCAACGTCGCGGTGAGTCCTGGCAGCGGATTCGGCACGGCGGGTGAAGGTTACTTGCGAATGTCTCTCGTCGAGAATGAACAACGATTGCGACAAGCCGTTCGCCACATCGGCAAGTGCCTCAATCAAATGAGCGCCCCCGCCACAACCGCGAGTTGAGGCAGCTCGCCTAACAATGCCTCGCTGCGTTGGACCTCACTCATGGCCGCTGCACCCGTGAATCCTTTTCGACTCGATGATCGGCATGCGCTCGTCACCGGCGGGACTCAGGGTGTCGGTGCGGCGATTGCCATCGCGATCGCCCAGGCCGGTGGCCGCGTCACGCTCGTGGGCCTTCGTGATGACGAATCGGCGCAGCAAACGATTGCCGAGTGCGAGCGCCATGGCGGGCTATGCGAATTGATCACGGCCGACTTGGCCCAGCACCCAGCGGACTACCTCCGCGAATTTCTGGGGACGCATGCTGACACGTTGGCGAGCGTCGATTTGCTCGTCAACAACGTCGGCACGTACATCGATGTGCCGTTCTTGGACATGGATTTCGATCGCTACTTCACGACGATGAATCTCAACGTCACCTGCGGCTATTTTCTCACGCAAGCATTCGCGCGGCGCTGGGTTGCCGACAAAGTTGCCGGACGGGTTCTCTTCACCGGATCGATCAACGGTTTGCTGGCGGAGGATTGCCACACGGCGTATGACGCCAGCAAGGGTGCGGTCGCGAGCTTAGTCCGATCACTCTGTGTCTCGCTCGCACCGCACGGCATTCGCGTCAACTCAGTCGCACCCGGGCTGGTGCGCACGCCACTCACGAGCGGCGTGATCGATGACCCTCGCTACGGTAGCTGGATGCGACTTCACACGCCCAACGGATCCGTTCCAGGTCCGGACGCGTGCGGTGGTGCGGCCGTGTTCCTGCTCTCAGATGCCGCCGACCATATCCACGGTCAAACCTTGTACGTCGATGGTGGCATGAGCGTGTGGCAACAACCTGAATTACCGCAGCGGTGGCTTTGAGGTCGGTCCAGCCCAGGCCGAATTTAACTCTCGAATCTTGATGGTTTCCAGTTCGGCTTGACCGCCCAGGGACTCGATCGCGAGCGTTCTTTGTTCGGGGTCGGGATGGATGTAGTGAGCCGCGAACGACTCGCCACCGAACGCGTACGCCTCGACGGTCAATCGGTCGACGAGCAATCGCAGGGAAACTTTGCCATCACGTGGCGCTAGCTTGTCGAGCGTGATCGTTTGAACTGGCTGGCCCTCGCGGTCGACGCCGGTGTGCGAGAGCGTTTGCCGCTCGACGTCGTAGACCAGCGAAACTCGCGGCAGATCGAACTTGATTTGACTGGCATCTCCGGGGCTGAACGTGAGCTCCACGTCGACCAAATCGAGACCTCCGAACGAATCCAATTGCGTCACACCCTTGTTGAGCGTGACGTCATTGAGCGTATGCGTGACCTTGACGAGTGACTCGATCTCCTTGATCGGCCAACAGAAACATCGGACACCCGCGGGCGTCGTCCGCAGCGTCATTTCAACCGGGAAGCCCATCTGGCCGTTGTGCGGCACGCCAAAGAATTTCGATGGGTCCGGTTCGCCGCGCATCCAGCCCATTTGCACCACGCGTCCATCGGGCGCCTGGTTGAACGATTGAGCCGCGTAGTAGTTGCCGCGAACGTTCTTGAGCGTCTCGGTCTCGGCATGGAACGCTTTACCATCGAAGGTGCCGATTTCGTAGTCGAAACTCGCATCGTAAATCAAACACTTAACATTCTTTGGATCACCATCAACGGGCAAGAACACAACATCCATGCACTCGTACGCCCAATCACGCATCAAGTCGGAAGCGAATTCCCAATCGGTCAAATTGCTGGAGGTGAACCAACGCACTCGGCCCGGTTTCTCTTCAACCCATAACGCCATGACCCACTGTTGGCTCGGTTCGTGCCAAAACACTTTCGGGTCACGCTCACCGCTGTCGAAACCTTGGTTGGGCACGATCGCTCGGCCGTCGTTGTAGTAAGTGAACGTCTTGCCCTTGTCCGTGCTGTAGGCCATCGCTTGATAGAACGCTGGCTTGGTGGCGAACGTGTAGATGGCGACGAGCGTCTCGGTATCACCGACCTGTTTGCCGAGGCTGTTGTTGTGATCGATGACGGCGGTGCCGGAGAAGATGGTGCCATCGTGACCATCGACGCGGTAGGGCAACAGCGCGTGATCTTGTTGAGTCCAGTGCACCATGTCGGGACTTGTCGCGTGGCCCCAGGTCATGTTGCCCCAGGCGGAGCTTTGTGGGTTGTGCTGGAAGAATAGGTGGTACTTCTCGCCGTCGTACACCATGCCGTTCGGATCGTTGATCCAGTTCTTTTTGGACATGAAGTGGAACTGCGGACGCAGCGGTTGGTTGTAGTCGACATCGGGGTATGCGGTGGCTGAGATGTCGCCGGTGAAGGCGAAGTCTTTCGACATCTCGGGGACCGGTTTCTCAGTGCCTCGGAAATCATCGACGTTGATGTGCCCCCAACCGCCGTTGGCGTGATCAAAGATTTGCAGTTTGGCTTTTCTGCCTTGGAACCGTCTCACGTCGGCACTGAACGCGACCATCGTTTCGCTGTCGACGCCGGTCGCCAGTTCGAGCGACTCGTCATCCACGAGCAGCTTCACGCCGACTTCGCCCGGAAGATTTCCGGCACCGATGCGGAACGAGATGTACGGCGACTTGACCGTGAACTCGTCGCTGGTCAGTGTCCCGGTGAGTCCGTCGCCAGCAATCTCGCCGGGTTTGCCTTCGACACCGTTGTAGTGCTCGTAACTACCGATCCACCACTCACCCTGCAGATTACTCGTCTCGCGATTTCTCGCGGCGGTGTTGTCACCCCGAGTGGGCTGGGTCACAAACGCATCGCCCTGGATAGTCCAACCTGCGAGTGTCCCCTGTTCAAAATCCGAGTTCGGAAACAACAGCTCATCCGCGAACGAATTGGCACAGATTAATGACAAGGTGAGAGCTAGAATCGCTTTCATTTTTTTCTTTTTTTCAAGGCGATGATGAGTTCGAAAAGAAGCTTGCGCATTTGCGGGCGTCGGCTAGCCTGCAAAAAGTTGGGATTGTGGAGAATGTGGCTTGCGCGGTTTTCATCACGAGAGGGATTCCAGACATTAGCCGGTGGTTGAGCGAAGCGACACCACCGAATTGCGGCTACGTATCAATGCCAGATCTTGAAAGGATCAAAGAACCAGTAGTGTGGATCGTCGGCGTCGTAGTTCGACCGCCAAAATTGGCGACAATGGGCACCAGGACCGAGGAAGGTTTGATGCAGCGGCACGACGTGAACATGATTCCGCTGGCCCGCACAATCACGAATGACTTGATTGTAGCGAGCATGTTTAGTCAATCGGCTTCACTTGCACTTCGTCGTCGACCACGCGAATCTCGAAGGAGTCCACTTTGACACGCGGGTTATCTTCCCAGGTGCCGTCCTTGATACAGAATCGCCAGGCGTGCCAGGGACAGGTCACGGTGTTCTCCTCGACATAGCCTTCAGCCAAAGAAGCCCCCATGTGGGGGCACAAGTCATCGATCGCAAAAAATTCGTCGCCTTTGCGAAAAACGGCGACCATTCGGCCGTCCACGACCACCGCTTTGCCTTGGCCCTGGACAAAATCACCGACTTTACCGACCGTCTCAAAATCACTCACGCTAGATCTTTCCCTTGCAGCAGAACATGGTTTCCGGTCACACTTTAACGCAAGCTCACGTGTAGCCCAACGGTCCTAAGTCGGCCGCCACGCGGTAGAGCGGTATCCGTCATCAACCCCGTCCAAGCCCAGCATGATCAATCATCAGCGACGCACGCAGCTCGAATCGCTGGTGTGGCCGTTCGTCCAAGCCCCGGCACAATACGTCGGGGGCGAGCGCAATAGTGTCGTCAAAGACCACGGGGCGGTGCGCGGTAAATTGTGCATTGGATTTCCCGATGCCTACACGATCGGAATGAGTCATCACGGATTACAGGTGCTCTATTCGCTAATGAACCGCCGCGATGATTGGTGTGCCGAACGGGTCTTTACGCCCTGGCCCGACATGGAAGCATTGCTGCGGAAGCATTCAATTCCGCTGTACAGCTTAGAGACGTTCACGGCGCTGAGCGAATTTGACGTGATCGGACTGAGTCTGCAGTACGAAGTCAGCTACCCGAACGTGCTCACGATGATCGAGCTCGGAGGAATACCGCTGGAAGCGGCCGACCGCACGATCGACGAACCACTGCTCGTTGCCGGTGGTCCGTGTTGCCAGAACCCCGAAGTGATGGCCGACTTCTTCGATGTGCTCGTGACCGGAGATGGCGAACCATCGCTACCCGAGATTTGTGACCTGTGGTTAGAACTCAAGAACGAGTACCGCCGCGATGACGACTCATTCGCCGAGGGTGATCTCGGACGCCAACAACGAGAATCGGCGCTCCTCGAACTCGCCAAGCGGTTGCCGTACGCTTACGTCCCGAGATTATACGCACCCGAGTACGTGAACGGTCGCCTGGTGTCGCTCACGCCCGTCCGCGATGGCGTGCCGGCGACGATTTCGCCGTGTGTCATTAGCGATCTCGATTCGATCCCGTTGCCGACGAAGCCGATCGTGCCCTACATCGAATGCGTCCACGACCGGATCGCGCTGGAGATCATGCGAGGATGTCCGCATTTGTGCCGCTTTTGTCAAAGCACCGTCATCAAACGACCGCTCCGCGTCCGCGAAGTCGAAACGATCGTCGCAGCGGCGCTGGAGAGCTACCAGAACACGGGCTACAACGAGATCAGCATCCTGTCGCTTTCCAGCAGCGACTATCCGCATTTCGAGCCGTTGGTGCATCGCTTGCATGAAGTGTTCAAGCCACTCGATGTGAACATCAGCGTCCCGAGCTTGCGCGTCAATGAGCAATTGCGAACGCTCGCGGAGTTGATTGGTAGCGACCGCCGCACCTCGATGACGTTGGCGCCGGAAGTCGCGCGTGACGACATGCGAGAACAAATCCGCAAGAAGATTAAGAACAGTGATCTGATTGAAGGTTGCCGAGTGGCGTTTCAAAATGGTTTCGAGAGCGTCAAGCTATACTTCCTCGTCGGCTTGCCCGGCGAGCGAGAAGTCGACTTGGACGGCATTGTTGATTTGGCCGAAGAGATCGCGACGGTGGGCAAAGAAGTCCTGGGCCGGTACGCGCGGGTCACGGCGAGCGTTAGCAACTTTGTGCCCAAGGCTCACACACCTTATCAATGGAATGGGATGCAATCGCGTGAATACTTCAATTGGGCGCACAAGTACTTGTGGAGTCGACGACGCATTCGCAGCATCAACATCAAGTGTCACGACATCGAAACGAGCATGCTCGAGGGAATCCTTAGCCGCGGCGATCGTCGTGTGGGCCAAGCGGTCCGTCTCGCCTGGGAGCGAGGTGCGAGAATGGATGGTTGGACCGAATACATGGACGCGAATCGCTGGTGGCAAGCCATGGCGGATGCGGGGATTGACATGAACCAACAGGTCCACGAGCCGTATGCATTGATGGATAAATTGCCGTGGGATCATGTCAATGTGAAGTTCGGCCGCAATTATCTCGAAAAAGAACAAGTCAGATCGTCCGCTCAATTGGCGACGATGGCCACACTGAGCTAGCTGGGCGATCAAAAATTCACTTGTTCCCAGCCAGCAATCGGCGTAAAGTGCGTTGGAGAGGGGCCGCGAAGCGATTTCTCACGCATGAATTTTTAGTCACGAATACGTTAGCAACGACCCCATGAAACCTCGGAACACCCTCGCCGTAACCCGAATGCTCGCGGCGTTTATCGCCGTCATGGCGATCGGGCTGGCGCCGGTGATTTCCGTGTTCGCAACTTGCTGCTGTGCGGCGGCAACGGCGTCGGCTTGCCCAGTGTCTTCTTGCTGCAGCGGTGTTGATTCATCCACCGCCGAGGCTTGCTGTTGCAAGGGATCAACGGCCAGCTCGCTCGCTCCTCAGCTGGATACGAAGTCGGCAGCAGCGTGTGTTTCCGATACCAGTTGTGAATGTGACCACTGCGGTTGTGATTTGATCGCCTCGCGACCTTCACCCGCGACGACGGAGTTGACTCCGACGTCCGTGATTCTGAGTGCGTCAAACTTGACGAGTCAAACGTTTGTATACCCGCGAGTGGAAAGCGTTTGCTTCTCCCCACCTCGGCTGGGTCTCTCCGCGTGCGATCACTGTGCGCGTCTGTGTCGATGGTTGAAATGATTCTCGGCCGCTGAACTGGCGATTTGCCGGTGTCAGTGTGCTAGCAAAACCGTGGACTGCGCTGTTGCAGTCGGCGGATGATTTTAACCCTTGATCTATTTTTGTGAGAGAAAACGATGACTAAGTTTGTTTCCATGTTGGCTTTGGCAGTGTTGTTGGTCGGTGTGATCGCGATTGCGGTGCGTCCGACGACAAGCCAGGCTTCGCCGGCGGGTTCGGTACCGTGCGAGTGCGGCCAATGCGATGCTGGTTGCGGTTGCTGTGCCGATGAAGTTTGCAGCTGCGACGCTTGCGTTTGCGACGTTTGTGCTTCGGAGGCTACCGGCTCCTGTGCCGCTTCGGCTTCCGCATGCTGCGCTGCTGGCGCGTGCGCCGCTGGCCCTAGTGCTGTCGATTCGACGGTTTCGGCATCCACGTGCGCGTGCGGCGTTTGCCAAGCCGGTTGCGATTGCTGTGACGGCGACGTTTGCGTTTGCGAAACGTGCGCGTGCCCGTTGTGTAAGTAGTCGCCTGTGTTGCCTCGTGCGATTAGCGGATCGTGAGGGCGCATTCGTGTTCACGTCGAGGCTAGTTGTTCGCTTTGATCAACTAGCCTCTTTTCGTGAGCTAGGTTTCTAGGTACGAGGAATCGTCCCTGCCTCAGATCCCGCCGACCCCGCCCACTGCGTCCGCCGAAATGCCTGCACAATCCGCATTGTCGTTCCCCGCCAGCGGTTCGCGTGACGCTGGTAGCGTCATGAACGTCATAACCACGACGGCCCGACCCTCCATCCTCTCGTTCGCCGCGACGACGTTATTGGGCGCGTTCTTGGTGTTTCAAGTCCAACCCGTGATTAGCAAGTGCGTGTTGCCATGGTTTGGTGGAACGCCCGCGGTGTGGACGACATGCATGTTGTTCTTCCAGGTGCTGCTATTTGGCGGCTATCTGTACGCCCATTGCTTGCGAACTTATTTCCGCCCGGCGGCCCAGGCCGCAATTCACCTGATCCTGCTCGCCAGCGCCGCGACGCTGCTTCCGATTCAGCCATCGGACGCATGGCGGCCGACGGGCAGCGAATCGCCAATGCTCTATTTGCTCGGGATGCTCGCGGTACATGTCGGCATGCCGTACTTTGTGCTTTCGAGCACGGGACCCCTGCTGCAAGCCTGGCTTAGCTATTACGACAACAGTGACCGTGTGTATCGGTTGTACGCCCTATCCAACATCGGATCACTCGTCGCTTTGCTCAGCTATCCGTTTGTGATCGAGCCGGTCCTTTCCGTCACTCAGCAATCCACGGTTTGGTCAGTGATGTTTGGCGTCTTTGCGGTGGCCCAGGCGCTGGTCGCGATCGGACTTCTGCGCAGTCACGGGCGCGGGGATGTGATGACATCCGAGATCGCGGGCGACGAAGCATCCGCCACCCAGGTCACTTGGAGGGATCGATCGATTTGGTTGCTGCTACCGGCGCTAGCGTCGACGATGTTACTCGTCGTGACGAATCATGTTTGCCAAGACGTCGCGGTGATTCCGTTTCTGTGGGTGTTACCGCTCAGTTTGTATCTCGTCAGTTTCATCGTTTGTTTTGACTCA
>JBBSJZ010000185.1:0-10106 GCA_038256795.1 Pirellulales bacterium
CCATGATCCAACAGGACGATGAACTGGGAACGGCTATCGTTTTGATGAACGGACCAACCGAAGAAGCGGCACAGGAACGACCAACCCGACTTTGGCTGCACTGGCTCCTATTTGGATTGACGTTCTTGACCACGACCTGGGCGGGCGCTCTGCACCAAGGCGTCAATTTGCTGGAGCAACCCGGAGAAATTGCGGTCGGGCTTTGGTATTCCGTGGGGTTGATGCTGATTCTCGGCGTTCATGAATTGGGCCACTACTTCATGGCCCGGCACCACGGACTGAATGTCTCACCACCATTTTTCATTCCGGTCCCTTTCGCGTTGGGAACTTTTGGTGCCTTCATTCAAATGAGGTCACCAACCAGGAATCGAAGAGCATTGTTTGATGTTGCCGTAGCTGGTCCGCTGGCGGGACTGGTCATCGCTATACCAGCGTTGCTGATCGGTTTGCAATCGACCGAAGTGCTGCCACCGGATGCGGAACCAGCGTCAGCGATGATGGGACACGGCACTTCTGTGGGATCGTCTTTGCTCTTTGCGTTGATTTCCAAAATTGCGCTGGGAGATCAGCTTCAAGACGGGTATCTACTGCAACTAAGTCCGCTTGCTTTCGCCGGTTGGCTGGGTTTGTTGGTCACAGCATTGAACCTGATGCCGATCGGTCAACTCGACGGTGGACACATGGCCCGAGCAATGTTCGGACGGCGAGTCGGCGAAACAGTCAGCAGCGTCGCGATGTGGTCGCTATTCCTGCTGGCAATCTTCGTTTGGCCGGGACTGTTGTTCTTTGCCCTGTTCATTTACTTCATCGCCGGACGTGGAATACCGCCACAAAATGACATCACACCCATCAGTCCCGGTCGTCGCTGGATTGGTTATGCAACCTTCGTGATCCTGGCACTCATCCTGATTCCGCTACCTCACAAATTCTGGCATGCAGCGGAGATTTACTGCCCATACTTGTAGCCATGAATCAGAAATCAACCACCAACGGAGAGCCGCCAAACATCTGCGTCCTAGATATTGGCGGCGAAGGACGTCATCTCAATGCCTGGAACTTGAACCCGAGTCGGACACGAACTTTGGGACCAGCGAAAGGGAGTCTCATTCCACGTCACATTCAAGGTCGCCCAGAAGCCATTCCGTTACCCGATGGAAGCGTTCATCAGATCATCATGGAACGAGCACCCCTGCGTCGTGCTTCCGCCTTCGAGATGGCTCGCGTGATCGTGCCGGGCGGCAACATCATCCTCAGACACCATGCCAGTAGCTGCCGAAATCCGCATGAAATAGCTCAGCAGTTGATTGACGCCGACTTTATGGTGCAACGAATCAAAATCGGACGCCAAGAACTGCAACAAACACAATTCTGTAATGTCGGCAATGTTGGGACGACTAGAAAGATGCAGTCGACTTTCACAATCGACTCCTCAACTCTCGAACTTTTACCCCTGCTCGTCCGGAACCAGTGATGTAAGTTTGTGGTTTACAAAATCACGAATCTCGTCGCGGACTCGGCGGTATTGGTCGAGGGCTTCTGCTTCGCTGGCCGCTTCCTTGGCGAGCTTTGGGGGATCGTCGAAGCCGACGTGGACCAACTTCGCTTTGGTCAGAAACGCTGGGCAGTTTTCGTCCGCGTGACCGCAAACGGTGATGACCAGATCGAGAGGAACATCGACGAGACTGCTAGCGAGCTTCGACGATTGACTCGAAATATCCACACCAGCTTCCTTCATCACTTGCATCGCATTCGGGTTCATGCCGTGTGCCTCGATGCCTGCCGAGTACGATTCGATCGTGTCTCCGTGGAAGTGCCTCGCCCAACCTTCAGCCATTTGGCTGCGACAAGAGTTGCCGGTACACAGAAATAGAACGTTGTTTTTGGTCATTTGTTTTCTTTTCGTTAGTGCGTGAGTGATGAATTGGAACCGACAACGCGTCGCAATCCAGCGAGTCCGACGGGTGGCTCCGCTTGCCAGGGAATGAGTGCAACGCGCGTCGCCAGCGACGCTTTCACCTCTTCGATGAATTGCAATTCGTGATGTTGCCGACGACGCAGGGTCGCGTCGGAAACGGCGAGCGGCACGAGACTTTGGTTGATGACCCAAGCGAACGGTTCGATCTCCGCACGTCGCAAGTCTTGCTGTAACTTGGCTGCTTCGTGAACGGGCGTCGCCTCGGGCAAGGTGACAACAAGCACTCGAGTAAACGCTGGATCGCGTAGACGCGGCAATAGGCTCTCGACCGATTCGGGCATTCCGCTCGCTTGTCGAGTCACTTCGCGATGATACGCGAGAGCGGAATCGAGCAACAAAATCGTATGTCCGGTCGGCGCGGTATCCAAAACGACAAAGCTGTTCTTACCTTCAGATACAGCTCTTGCGAACGTACGAAAGACCGCAATTTCTTCAGTGCATGGCGAACGCAAATCTTCTTCCAGCAACGCCTTTCCTTCGGCATCTAGCTCGCTGCCCGCCGTCTGCATCACTTCGGCGGTGTAGTCCTTCGTTTCCTTTGCTGGGTCGATTCGACCGACCGTCAGTCCCGCCAAGTCCTCCGCCGCGACCGTTGCTGCGATATGAGCGGCGGGGTCAGTCGTTGACAGATGCACGTCGAACCCACGCTCTGCCAAGGCAACCGCAACCGCCGCCGCGACGGTCGTCTTGCCAACGCCGCCTTTGCCCATCGCAAGGATCACACCGTGCCCGTTCGCAGCCAAATCTAGCCCACGACGAGTCATGCCCAGGAAACGCATGCCCGCACTCTCTGGGCTATTCCGACCACGGTGCCGGCCAACCGCTGCTCCCCGATGGACCATTGCAGTCCCCCAATCCGCTCACTCCAGTTGGGCACGATCACAATCATGCTGCTGACGACCACAGCGGTCATTTGCATGGGTCCGCGATCGTTTCCGGTGACGACCAATTTGTCGGCCAACCGAATTTGTCAGCCGCTGCAAACTCAGATCATCCGTCCGCAGAGGGTGAACGCTACTGGCAAATGGCCGACGACGCATTTCGCGCCAGCGACTATCGTAGTGCCTCACGTTTTGCAAATCATGCTCTGATCGAGATGCCAGAAAACGGAGAACTCATTGCCTTTTTTGCTCAAACCTTGTTTGCATTAGGCGACTATCGCGGAGCGGCTTCGGCGATCCATGATGCAGCCAACGTCGTCGACCCAACTCGACTCGGTAAAGTTGCACAAATACATCAGCAACATCCTGACTATGCCGAGCAGATGCAGCAGCTAAATCAATACATCGCTGCCGACCCCGAATCACCCGACGCTCTTTTCACGCGAGGCTTTCAACTCGGCTTCAGCGGTGAGCGAGATGCCGCCGTTCGCGACTTGAATCAAGCCAACAGATTTGTTCCAAACGACCCGCTCACGTTAGCTCTCATCGACGCATTCGACAGCGGAATCGCTCCTCCTTTGTTGGCACCGAGCCGGAACCTCAGTTCTGATGCGCCGATCGTCATGGATGGACCACCACCAACGATCGACTCGTCCGCTCCAGCCCCGCGTCCGTCAGTATCGGTCGACGGCCATGATCACTCAGGTCACGATCATACGCATTAAGTAGATGGAGATTCTACTTCTGCGAGTGACTATGTACTTCCGAGCGAAACGGCAGAGCGAGAATTCCCAGCAATCGCTCGGTATGTTTTTCGTCGCGCAGGTCATCGACGCCGATGGCCATTTGCTCGTGACCGTCTTGCGGCTGCTCCACATAGGTGTGGAATAGCCGGTCCCACCAAGGCAGATTGAAACCAAAGTTGCTATTGGATTCGCGTCGTATGATGGAGTGATGAACGCGGTGCATGTCGGGTGTCACCAGGACGGATCGCAAGGCTCTTTCGAGTCGCGACGGCATCCGAATGTTGCTGTGATTAAACATCGAGGTCGCGTTGAGCAGCACTTCAAAGATGACGACCGCGATGGCAGTTGGTCCTATTGCGATGACGACCGCCAACTTTAATAACGCCGAAAGAAGAATCTCGAACGTGTGGAAACGCACTCCCGTCGTCACATCGAAATCCAAATCGGCATGGTGGACCATGTGCAATCGCCACAGCCACGGTACTGCATGGAACATCACATGCTGGCCGTAGATCGCGACGTCAAAAACAAGAACGCCGATCACTACCTCCAACCATGTCGGCCACTCAACAAAGTTCAACAATCCCCAACCATGTGACTGAGCAAACACTGCGGCGCCCACTGCGCTCATCGGCACCACGAGTCGAACGAGAACGCTATTGATTGCGAGCAGCCCAAGATTGCTGCCCCATCGCCAGGGTCGTTTCACCGTTAACTCGCGACGTGGTGTCAGCCACTCCCAAGTGGCCATCGCAAGTAGGACGATAACGAAGCAACCCAATCGAATCGCGAGTTCGGTCCGATCGTTCAATCTGGCAACTCCTTTCGTGAAAGCAGCCGTAGTCCATTCGTGATGACTAGCAATGACGCACCCATGTCGGCGGCGATTGCGGCCCAGAGTGAGGCGTAACCGGCGAACGTCAGAATGACAAAAATTAGCTTGATGCCAAGCGAGAATGCGATGTTCTGACGGATAATTCTCAGTGTTCTTCGCGAGTGGTGAATGAGCCATGGCAGTTTCGACAGATCGTCGGACATGAGTGCAATGTCGGCGGTTTCGATGGCGGCATCGCTTCCGGCAGCTCCCATCGCAATTCCCAGTGAAGCTCGGGCGAGCGCGGGCGCGTCGTTGACTCCGTCGCCGATCATAGCAACGTATTGATACTTTTTCACCAAAGCTTCGACAGCGGCGACCTTGTCTTCAGGCAAAAGTTCGGCTTGCACTTCGTCGATGTCCGCATCCATTGCGATCGCCTTTGCAGTTCCTTCGTTGTCGCCGGTGAGCATCACGAGGTGCTCGATTCCGGCGGCGTGCAGTAGCTTGACGGCTTCGCGAGTCTCTTTGCGGATCGCGTCGGCAAATGCGATGAAACCGCAGACATGATCGTCCGTGCCAATCACGACCACGGTTCTGCCCGCGGCCTGCATTGCTTTGAGTTGTTGGTGTACTTCTGGCGTCTCTTGCTTACGCTGTTCCAAATAGCGATGTGAACCGAGCCAATAGGTTTTGCTATTGATGACGCCGAACGCGCCTTTGCCTTGGATCGTTGTAAATTCCTCGGCGGGCGGAACGGATATACCACGTCGCTGGGTCTCCGCGACGATTGCTCGGGCCAGTGGGTGATTGCTATTGAGTTCCAATGCTGCAGCTCGCGTTAGCAACTCGGTTTCATCGTGACCGTTCATCGGCACGATATCGACGACCGCAGGTGCGCCCTGCGTGAGAGTCCCGGTCTTGTCCAACGCTATCGCCTTCAGTTGAGCCGGTAACTCGATGAACACTCCACCTTTGATAAGAACGCCGTTTCGAGCAGCCGCCGCCAAGGCAGCGACGACACTGACAGGAGTTGAAATCACGAGGGCACAGGGACACGCGATGACCAGCAGCACCAGTGAACGATAGAGCGATTCAGACCAATCACCTCCGAAAGCCAAGGGTGGAATCAACAGCATCAAGAGAGCTGCAATCATCACAACGGGGGTGTAAATAGCCGCGAATTTCTCGACCCATTTTTCCGATGGTGCACGCTTGGAACCAGCATCGCCGACCATCGTGATGATGCGAGCAAGCGTCGTATCGTCGGCAGGTTTGGTCGTTTCAATTTCCAGCAGTCCGTCACCGTTGATGGTTCCGGCAAAAACCTCGTCGCCCAACTCTTTTTCAACAGGAACGCTCTCTCCGGTGATCGGAGCTTGATTGACGCCGCTAATGCCGCTGATAACTCGACCATCAAGCGGTATCTGCTCACCGGGACGCACAACGACTGTGGAACCCACGGTAACCTCCGCCGGAGCCACGTCTCTGACCTCACCCGTTTCATCTCGAAAGTGAGCCGTCGGTGGTGATAGGTCCATCAATGACGCGATTGCTCGACGCGCCCGGCCAATACTCCACGATTCCAGCAACAAAGAAAACGAAAACAGAAACGCGACCGTTGCGCCCTCAAACCATTCGCCGATCCCGATTGCACCAAGCACAGCCACGGACATCAACAAGTTCATGTCTGGCCGCAGCGAGGCGAACGACCGCCAAGCCTTTGGCAGCACAAGAATCAAACCGGCGAGAATTCCTGCGAGGTAGCAACCAATCGCGATGGGATGAACCGAGTCACCCGACGCCGGCCAGAAAGTCTGCACTATCCAACCTGCTAGCCCCAATACGCCGCTTACGGTCGTGAGTATCGCTCGCTGGTGACGTTCCCATATCGACGTATCATCCGAAGCGACTTGTTTATCGTTCCAAACCTCCGCCTGTAAGCCCGTTCGTTGAATTGCAGAAAATACTTCACCGGAAGTGACATCAAGCTGCGATAGATCGACGGACAATTTCCCGTTCAGCAAGTCAAAGCCGAGTCGTTCGTCGCTGCCCAATAGCGGCACTAGCTCACGTTTCAACAGCGAGACTTCTTCGACACAATCCATTCCGTAGATTTTCAGTTGGATTTGATTCATTTGAGACGGTCTCAGACTAAGCTTGTCGAAGCGCATTGACGATCGGCACGGTCGCGGCCTGAATGGCTGGGGCTAAACCAGCAGCAACGCCAACGATTAGCGAAACGATCGCACCCGTGATCGCTAGTCCGAATGACGGACGAAAAGCGATCGTCGCACCTTCTGCGCCAATCGCGAACCCGCCGAGGCCCAGAGCGGTGAGCGCCAACGCGGTTCCAGCCACACCACCAACAAGGCAGAGGATGGTGCTTTCGGCCAGAACCAATCCCATCGCTCGCATTGGCCGAACGCCAATCGTTTGCAGGACAGCGTATTCCTTGATCCGATCCTGAACGCTCATCACCGTGGTGGTGGCGACGAGCGATAGAACCAAGCCAACGCAGGCATATCCTAACCAGTGAGCAAATCCGATCAGGTCGACAAGGTCGGACAGTGTGCTCGCTTGAAACGCACCTTTGCGGCGAGTCTTCGTCGCGACTGAACCGGCTCTCAATGTGGCATCAATCTCGGTGGCCACGCGATCGGGATCGGCGTCTTGCGTTAACAGAACTTCATGCTGCGTGACCAAGCCCGCCGCATCGAGTCCTCGCGTGTATTGTAGAAACGCGAGACTCGTGTAGATCAGGTTTTCTTCGGATGGAACCGTCGACTCAAAAATGCCAGCGACTTTGACTGATATGTCGCCGATTGAGAACTGGTCGCCCGCTTTTAGTCCTCGTCGCTGCGCCACATTGCGTCCGACGATCGCAGCGTCTCGTTGTGACGCGAATTGTTGCCAGTTGCCGCTGGTTAGCTTGATGGGGCGAGTCTTCTGGATTTGTGCAGGGTCGGCTCCGTTGAACACGACGATGTCCAAACTGGCGCGACAGTTGTTTGTCCAAACCTGGATGGGCATGACGTCACGGACTCCGGCGACTTCCTTAATCTTGCGAGTGTAATCTTCGGGCAAGCGGCTGGTCGTCGGACAAAAACGATTCTCTTGAAAAACGATCAAGCTGCGATCAGCATCCGATCCCGTCGTCAACCGGTTCAAACCTTCCTGGACCGAGCCGACGAAACAAAAAACGAACATCGCGACCGCCGCACCGGTCACGGTCAGCAGAGTTCGAGTGCGATGACGCCAAAGAGTCTTCAGTACATAGGTTGTCATGAGCGAATCGTTTCCAAAAACTTGCCGCGATCGAGAACCATCTGCCGCGAAGCAATACTTGCCACATCGCTGTCGTGAGTGACCATCAACATCGTGATGTCGAGTTCCTTGTTAAGACGCTGAAGCAAGACCTGGACTTGCTCACTTGTTTCAGTGTCGAGGCTACCAGTTGGCTCATCCGCGACGACGACTTTGGGGTGCGCAACAATTGCTCTCGCGATGCCGACCCGTTGCTCCTGGCCGCCGGAGAGCTGTCGTGGGTAGTGATCGGCTCGATCGCTAAGTCCAACTGCTTCTAACGCCAGTTCAACTCTTTGCCGACGTTGCGTTGCAGACAACTTCAACAGTAGTGTCGGCAGTTCCACGTTTTCATAGGCGGTCAAAACGGGAATCAGATTGTGTGTTTGAAAGATGTAACCAAGATTGGCCGCTCGCCAATCCGCCAGCTTGCTGCGAGAAAGCTTGGTCACATCGGTTCCGTCGACGGTTATCGTTCCTGAATCCGGTTGGTCGATGCCGCTGACAAGATTCAGCAACGTGCTTTTTCCCGTGCCACTTGGTCCCATCAAAGACAGGAATTCACCCGCGTCGATGTCCAAGTCGATATTGTCCAGCGGCGTGATCGTTTCATCACCTTTGCGGAAGCTCTTGGAAACGCCGCGTAGTTCTACCAATGCCATTTAATTCATTCCCATAGTTTGATCGTCGCCGGTTACATTAACCGGACTGCCTTCTTTCAATCCATCGACGCTGCTGGCGATCAATTTGTCAGTCGCGTTTAGCCCGGACTTAATTTCCATTAGCCCACCGGCGCTTGGGCTTCCCACTTCAACGCTGCGTCGTTGGGCAACGTCGTTTGCATCCACGATCCAGACAAATGCGCCAGAGTCGCCGGACTGAATGAGCTGGTTCGGAACAAACATTCGCTCGGATTCGGTGGCCTCTTGCGACCGATTCTCGACGACCGGAGCCAGGAAGGTTGCCGTGACCAGCATTTCAGGGCTGACCTTCGACGGCGGGTCAATCAGTTCGACCTTCACTTCCAACGTGTTCTTCTGAATGTTGGCCGTGCTTGTCATTTGCAAAACGCGCCCATGGATCAGACCTTTGGACGAGGCCGTTTCAATCTCGACCGGCTGGCCATGTGTCACCATCGGAACGTCTTCTAGCCGGACATCGGCTCGCACTTGAAGCCGATTCGGATCGTACATCTCAATCACCGTACTGGAGCTTTGTCCGGCTGTGGATTCCAGTCCCATCACGCGAGTGCCCGGAGCCGCGATCAGCCGTAGCACACGTCCATTCATGGGGGCACGAACGACATTACGCGCAAGAGCCAACTCGGTTTGACGCACTAGCAACTTGGCTTCGTCACGCATTGCCACCGCTGATTGCAATTTGGCTTTTGCCTCCTCGACTTGTCGCGTTTCTTCGACGAGCAACTCGATTTGCCTTTTGATCGCGTCCACTTTATCTGTCAACGCATCAATCTCACGCTCCAAGTTCGGTTTTCGACTGCGCAGTTCTTGTAGATCGGCATGAGCGCCAGCGTGCTCGCTTTCGGCTAGAGCAACGATTCGACCAGAGATCGCTTCCCCAGCCGAGCGTTTTCCTTCCATGCTGCTGAGTTTGTACTGAACGTTTGCCTCTGCGGTAGTAAGAAGGAACGGCAACTTGGCAATTTCAGTTTGCGTTTTCGCCAATGTGCTTTGAGCGTCTGCTAGTTGAACTTGCAAATGAACCGGGTTTTCGACTCGAATTATCGCAGCGTCGAGTTCCGCTTTCGCGCGGTTGAGTTCGCCTTCACGGATCGCAAGCGTGTTTTTTGCTTGCTCGACGACCAATTCGGCATCAATGGAAATCAACCGAGCGATTGCTTCACCCTTTTCAACCTGCTGACCCTCGACCACCAACAACTCTTCGATCACACCGGGAGCCAAGGCCGCGACGCTGATTGCAGTGGGGCGAGGTTCGATCCAGCCCGGTGACTGGAACAGCGTCGTGCCTGCCTGCTGGACCTCGGCCCGTTTCACGATGACGGGAACGACAGTCACCGAGGTTGCCGGCATCAATCGTCGACCTGCCGCTGCGCCCAGCAAGGCAACAAAGCCCAGCAAGATACCGATCGGCAGAACGTACCGAGTGATCCACCCCTTTCGGCGCGGTTTCATCGGCGTCGTCTCGCCGTGTGGCGTGCGATCGAGTGCCAATTGACTGAGGTCGAGTTGCGGCTGGCTGAGGTCCAGCGGAGCGTTCGTCATGACTATTTGCCCGGTCGCACAAAGATCCTGCTCGCGGCAACCGTCAAATTGCCTTGGTCATCGCGTTTGGCCTTGCCTTCGACAACCACCGTTGAAAGTTCTTTGACATTCAGCAATTCTCTCGCGTCACCGGCGACCGGC